>NZ_VJWO01000027.1:0-85546 GCF_014889455.1 Pseudomonas sp. K8 | reverse complement strand
CACGTTCAATTTTCTCGAACTACAAAATCCGGGTCCATATATAAGCTGGATTATCACCCGGGTGGAAATAAAAGCCAAAAAAATATTCACGGTAACGACTACTGGAAGATTTATAAAGTAAATAAATCGGGGGAAGATGTGGTTTTTGGCCGAATCGGTCACGGGGGATTTAAAAATTACGATTTAATCAAAGATTCTCCAGTCTATGTCGATGGCGCACTAATGAACGGGAGTTTATAAATGATTGACTTCAATGCTGAAATAAAATCCGGGGAGTCTCTCGCAAACATTGTACTCGATAGCAATGTTTCTATTTACCTTAAAGAGCTGCATAAGCATCATGAGGTCGTAGTTAAAAACTATACTTTGCCTGATAATGAAATCAGGACGGCTTATTGGGTGGATTATACAATAACTATTACCACCAAGGCTGACGGTGCTATATGTTCGCTGGGTTGCAATAAAAACTATAAGGGTACGTACCGGAAAACATTCAGGACTGGCATGTTTTTTTATGAAATAGCTGAGCTATCAAAAAGACAACGCATTTTCAATGGCTCCCTCATCCTAGAGGAAGACTTCGGTATTTCATACGTAATACCTTCACCTTTCGATGAAATTGCCGACAGTATTCAAGATATCCCCGCAAATCTAAGATTAGATGAGATCTATATTTCTGATTTTTCCTCATGGGTAAAATAGTGTGTACGATCGGCCAGGTAAATTATTGACTTCTAGGGGGCGGTTTACGACGCCGGATCCGATTGGCTTGGCGGGGGGGGCTAAATCTATACCAATTCGCGCCTAACCCGATTGAATGGGTAGACCCTCTCGGGTTAACTTGCATTAAAGCCCTTAATGGAGGGAAAAACATTTCTAAAAAGTGGGAGAGCAAGCTTTTCGGCAAAACGCCTCAGCAAGTTGAAATGTCGTTATTGAAAAAAGGCTATACCAAAAGCATCACAAATTTTAACACCAGCAAGACTCAGCAGACGCAGTTTACTAGGATCACAAAATCCGGAAACAAAGATGTCCCGGACTACCATCCGGGTATTGTAAGGTGTACCGAAATGGGGAAGTCCAAGGACGCGTAGCCCCAACAGATTTTGTAAAATACGAAAAAATTGTCGATAGCCCAATTTTTGTAGGCGGGGCATTAGTGAATGCTCCGAAATAGAGGTGGTTATGAATTTGACTAACGCAATAGTGCCAAAAGTTTCGATCGGTGGAATTCTCATTGGAGAAAGCATTACACAAGTACAAACACGTCTGTCAGATAAGTACAAAACCCATAACAGCCCCAATTCGTTCACCATCGACAACGGGTTTGTTGCTGCGTATCAGGTGTATGATTTTTAGACTCAATATCCATCAGTACACACCTAATCCATTCATGTGGATTGACCCCTGGGGTCTTGAAACCTGCTATCAGAAGAGAACGAAAAGTGAAATCAAGAAGATGCGTGCCAACCTTGGAAAAAAGGCGGAGCTAAGGAAAAGTATCTGAAGAAAGTGGCAAAAGATCCAAAATTGCTTAAAAAACATGGCCGGGCAGGGGTAGATAGAATGACAAAAGGCCAAGTCCCTGATGGCTTTGACGTGCATCATAAAAATCCGAATTGATATTACTACCAACTCGATATCGCCCAAGCCAATCTACTACTGACAGGCAGAGCAACCCACCATGACCTATCGACTCAACGAACTGCAATTCACGCTGCCCACTGATGATGTCCAAGACTCATCCATCAACATTCTGAAATTCGCCGACCTGAGCACTTCATTGATCATCACCCGTGCCGTGCTCGCTGATGGAGAAACCCTGCGCAGTAACTTTACAGAGCAACTGAAAAAGCTTGAGCAGCAGGTTCAGGAACTACGCTACCAACCACTGCAAAATGTTCGCGTCGGTGCCAGGCAAGATGTTGACGCCCTCGAGGTCCACAACCAGTTCGGCAGAGGTGGCGAGCGCATTTATCAGTATCAGTTAGGGCTGATCGTACCTGGCACTCGCCAACTGCTTGCCCTGAGTTACATCAAGGCCCAGCCCATGGGCGATCTCGAAAACGCGCAGTGGACGGGCCTGAAAAACACACTGGTGCTTAACTAACAACCTACAAGCCGTTCTTCCATGTCGACGCACATTTGGCGGCTCGCCCGGACATCAACGTCGACGGCGCGTCATCAGCGATTTCGAATGCGGCCGCGTCTGCCTATGCACACGCAGCCAGCGTAGCCCGCGCTGATGGCAGACTCAGATCACATAAAACCCATGTGTCCCATCCCGAGCCAATTGCTCCACCAGCCCGAACTCCCAATCCAGATAGGCCTGCATGGCTTCCTTGGGATTGTCGGTGCCTTCATACGGCCGGCGGTAGCGGTCGATGCGCGGCAAGGCCAGGCGGGTTTCACCTGCTTCCAGCGGCAGTTGGGCGGCGATCCAGCCGGCGGTGCCGTCTTGCAACAGGAACACGTGTTTGCCGGTGAGGGCTTCGACTTCGGCCACGGCCAGGCGCGCCAGTTGGCTGCTGCCGCAGGTCAGGACGTAGCGCTCGGCGTTCGGCACTTTGGCCAGGGCTTGCGGCAGTTGCGCGCGCAGGGTCCACCAGGCGCCGGGGATGTGGCGCTTGACGTAGTTGGCGCTGGCGGTGAAGTCCAGCACAACGGTGTCGCCATGGGCCTGCCACTCGGCCAGGGTCTGCGGGCTGATCAGTTCGGCCTGGGGCGCGGCGGGCACCGGGGCGATCCAGGCGCCGGTTTCACTGAAGTGTGCCGGTTGCAGGTCATCCAGCACATGCACTTCCCAGCCCAGTTGGGCCAGCCAGGACGCAGACATATTCGCCCGCACGCCGTCGTCATCGGCCAGCACCAATCGCGCACCGCGCACGCTGGCGACATGGTCGGTTTCCTGGACCAGTTGGCCGCCCGGGGTGGAACGGGCGCCGGGCAGGTGGCCGGTGTCGAATTCTTCCGGGGTGCGTACATCGAACAGGTAGGTGGTGCGCGTCGTGTCCTGTTGCCAGCGTTGTAGGTCGGCCAGGCTTGCGCGGCCGACGCGGGCGCGGTCGGCCACTCGGCGTGCATCCTGGGCGGCGAGTTGGCGGTGGGCTTCGTCGGTCGGCGCAAAGCGGCGCGACTGGCCGTGGGCGAGTGTCTGCCCGGCCAGGGTCCAGCCGATGGTGCCATTGCGCAGGGCCGACACGAGGTTGGCTACGCCGGCATTGATCAGCGACTGGGTGCCGATAATGCTACGGGTGCGCCCGGCGCAGTTGACGATGATGCGGGTGGCCGGGTCCGGCGCCAGCTCACGGGCGCGCAACACCAGCTCGGCGCCGGGCACGCTGATGCCGGTGGGGATGCTCATGGTCTGGTATTCGTCGAAGCGGCGGGCGTCGAGCACCACCACATCGGCCTGGCTGTCGAGCAGGGCCTGCACCTCTTCGGCGGCCAGGGACGGCGTGTGGCGTTCACTCTCCACCAACTCGCCGAAGGCCTTGCTCGGCACGTTGACGTCGATAAACAGCTCGCCACCGGCGTTGCGCCAACCGTCCAGGCCGCCCTCCAACAGGCTGACCGCGGTGTAGCCCAGCGCAACCAGGCGCTCGGCGGCGCGGCTGGCAAGCCCTTCGCCGTTGTCGTAGACCGTCACCTGGGTATCGCGCCGCGGGATGCGCGAGTACACCTCCAGTTCCAGCTTGGACAGCGGGATGTTCGCGGCGAACAGCGGGTGGGATTCGGCAAACGGCGCTTCTTCGCGCACGTCCACCAGGGCGACTTCTTCGCGGTCCAACAGGGCCTGGCGAATCTGGGCAAAGCTGCGGTGCGATACGGTGCTCATAGGGCAGGGCTCTTTTCTTTGGACAAGTCCCAGATGTTCGGGAGAAAGGCGTTGGAATAACCGGAGATAAACAGCTTCTCGCTGCCGTCAGGCTGGTACACCGCGCGGCGCACGGCACCGATATTGGCGCCGTACACATGAATGCTGATCGACACCTGATCGGGGTGAGCATTGCTTACCTGATGGATATCGCCGACCTTGGGCGACACGGCCTCGACCTGGCCCGGCACCAGTTGGATCGGCTGGCCCGCGGCGACCAGGCGCCCGTCGGTGGCGCGCGCGAAGCCTTGGGAGAATTCCGAACCGCGCAGCATGCCGATCAGGCCCCAGACCCGATGGTCATGAATCGGCGTGCTTTGCCCCGGCCCCCATACGAAACTGACGATGCTGAAGCGCTGGCGCGAATCGGCATGCAGCAAAAATTGCTGGTAGCGCTCGGGGTCGGGTTGGGCGTATTCGTCGGGGAGCCAGTCGTCATGGCTGACCAGTTGCGCGAGCAGCTTGCCGCCACGGTGCAACAGGTCGCCTTCGCGTGGATTAGCGTCAATCAATTCCGCCAGGGCGCCTATGAAGGCCCTGAGTCTTTCGGGGTGCTTGGCCTGGGTCATGACACTTCCATCGGCTACTGTTGATCGGTTTATCTAAGCATAATGTTTGTAGTTAATATGCTATTTTTTAATGATTAGCTTATAGCTGAAGGTGATTTAGAACCGCTCTGCATCGTGTTAGACGTTATCGAACACAGCCCGGGCTATCCAGAAAACGTGCCTGCAACTATGCTTCGCACACATCTTAATGACTGTTTTCTATGTGCGGCCCAAATGAAAATTGACGATATCGATGCTTTTGTCGAAGTGATTCGGTGCCAGTCCATCAGCCATGCCGCCGAGTCTTTGCAGCTGACCCAGCCGGCCATCACCCGCCGTGTGCAGAACTTCGAGCAGGCGTTGGGCGTGGAGCTGTTCGACCGCAACACCAAGCCCCTCAAGCCTACGCTGATCGGCACGCGCGTCTATGAGCAGTGCCGGCTGATCCTGCGTGAGATGGATGCCCTGCGCGAACTGGTGGCCACCGATGCGCCGCCCACCGGGCTGTTGCGCCTCGGTGTGCCGCAAACCATCGGCGACGTGGTGCTGCTCGATGCGCTCAAGCACCTGCGCACCGAATACCCTGACCTGCGCGCCCAGGTCGCCACCGGCTGGGGCAGCCAATTGGTCGGCAAGATCGAACGCGGCGAGCTGGATGCGGCGGCGGCGTTGTTCCCGGCGGGCAAGATTTTCCCGGACAACGTGGTGGGTGAATCCATCGGCAAGATGGAGTTGGTGGTGGTCTGCGCCAAGGCACAGTTGCCGAAGAAACCGTGCAAGCTGGCCGATGTGTACCAGAACGGCTGGATCCTCAACCCGGACGGCTGCGGCTTCCGTGCCGGCTTGCAACGCACCTTGTCCGATCAGGGCCTGGCGTTGCGGGTGAACCTGGAAACCTTCGGCACCGAGCTGCAACTGGGCCTGGTGGCGGACGGCCTGGGACTGGGCCTGGTGCCGCGCCCGTTGCTGGAGCGTAGCGCCCACCGCGAGCAACTGGCAGTGATGCCGCTCAAGGACTTCAAGCCGGTGATGAACCTGTGGCTGATCTACCCGCACTTCCTCGGTAACCTGCAAGGGCCGGTGGATGCGTTCGGCAAGTGGGTGGCGGACGCCTTGCACAAGATCCGCAACGCCGCTTGACCCCTGTGGGCGCGTAGGGGTGCGGGCGGCAAGGGCTTTAACCTGACCGTAGATAACGTTGTGTTTTCCCTGGGCCTGAGGTCTGATGGGCGCGGAAAATTGCTGGGTCAGGTGGGGCACTCATGCGCGAAGAACTCGCACACTATGGCGGTATTACCGTCATGATTCCGGCCGCGCTGGTCATCGCTGTGTGGCTACGCTATTCGTCGCCGCGGGCGCTCAAGGGATGGCTCATCACCGTCGCTTGCACTTATTCAATCGTGGCGTTCAGCAAGTTGCTGTTCAAGGGCTGGGGCGTTTCGTTTCAACACCTTGATATTGCCGTGCTCAGTGGCCACGCCATGAACACATGCCTGGTGGTCACCGTGGCAATGAGTTTGGTGGCGCGCCAGTTCAACCCGGCCTTGCGCTGGCCCGCGGCGCTCGCCGGATTGATCGCCACCGGTTGGTTCAGTGCTTATTGTGTCGCGCCGTACATCCACCCTCTGAACGAGGCGCTGGCGGGCGGGTTATTGGGCGCGGTGGCCGCGCTGACGTTCTTGTGGCGAATAGATGTCGCGCAGGTCAATGTGTCGCCATCGCTGATCGGCGCTGGGGCAGTGGTCGTGTTATTGAGTGCGCTGGTGCCCAAGTACAACGCCGAGAACCTGCTTAACCATGTCGCCGTCAGCGTCTCCGGGGCGTCACGCGCCCATCAGGAGCCCGCGTGGCGCGTCGGCTCCGGGCCGATCAAGGCGCAATGAGTGGAGGCGTGTCTTGAACGGGCATACCGGTTGATGGGCGTCCCTCGGTGTTGAAGATGTTCGCCAGCAGCTCGTCGGTCTTGGTTTGCATGAAATGGCGGTCGCCACGGCTCTCTACGCACAGGCAGACGGACAGGGCATTACTGACTTGCAACTTGAAGCGCCAGTCGGCGAAGACCATGGACAGCCCGGAACCGGATTCGTCGAAGTCTAAAGAGTTGCTGGCATATAACATGTGCATTCGCTCAACCACCGTTGTCGAGTTGTCGACATTGACATGAATGTTTCCCGAAGACGGGAACAGGCCAATACGCTCTACCAGTAACTTTGAACTTTTCATGGCCGTGCCTCGTTGCTGTGCTCGGTGGGCACTTTATTATGAAGAGGCGCAAAAGTAAGGGAATGTTATTTTTAGTCGGATAATACAATTATTGTTATTTATTGTCCTGCTCAACAGATAGTCGCCCTATGTCAGCTGTGATCATAATTAAAGGGTCGTAAGTTGTTGGTTGTTGAAAGTTGGAGATAAGGTAGTCCCTTTGCCGATTTATTACTGTGCGGTGCGTGGGAGGTTGCCTTGTTCAAAAAAGTTTTGATTGTGTGTATCGGCAATATTTGCCGCAGTCCCACTGCGCAACAACTGCTAGGGGCCGCCCTTCAACCATCCGATATCAAGGTGAGTTCGGCGGGCTTGGCGGCATTGCGTGATCACCCGCTGGAGTCCACGGCAAGCGAAGTCCTGCGAGAGCATGGGCATGTTCCCCAGGAGCACAGGGCCCGGCAACTGAGCGTTGAGGCCGTGAGCGAGGCTGACCTGATCCTGGTGATGGAGCAGCATCACGTTGACGGCGTACTCAACCTCGCTCCCGAGGCCCGGGGCAAAGTGTTCCTGCTGGGTAAGTGGCAGCAAGAGCGTGAAATCAGGGACCCCTATCGACAGGGCAAGCCGGCCTTTGTGCAGGCCTATGCCTTGATTGAGCAGGCCGCAGAGGCCTGGGCACAGCGCTTGGCGCGCTGACGCCCTTTTAACGATTGCAAGGACGAAGAGTCGATTTATGTATTCACCCCAGAACGCCTCCGCTGACAATCCGCATCATGACGAGATCGATTTGCTCGGCATGTTGGGCACCCTGATCGATCACAAATGGCTTATTGCGGGAGTCACCGGTACGTGCATGCTGATCGGCGCGGCCTACGCGGTCCTGTCGTCTCCGGTGTACCAGGCCAACGCCTTGATCCAAGTGGAACCGAAGAAAAACGATATGCTCGGTTTCTCCGATGTGAGTAGTCTGTTGGGCAAGGAATCACCGGCGGTGACTGAGATCGAGCTGATCAAGTCGCGCACGATCATCGGCAAGACGGTCGATACCTTGAAGTTGGACATTACCATCACACCCCAGCACTTCCCGTTGATTGGCGGCTTTCTTGCCCGGCATTATGCGCCGCAAACCCCGGGCGATATCGCACCGCCACTGTTCGGCATCAGCCGCTATAGTGCTGGTGGTGAGCGCCTGAGCCTAGCGACGTTGAAGCTACCGGCCGCATTACTGGGTACCACCCTGGTGCTGGTGACCGGAGATGATCAGAGCTACCAACTGTTTGATGAGGACGATCGGCAGATCGCTGCGGGCCGCGTCGGCGAACCTTTCGCCGAGGACGGCGTGGAGGTGCTGGTCGAAGTCCTGCGGGCTAACCCGGGGGCGCGCTTCAAGATTGTACGCAAGCCACGCCTGGATGCAGTTGCTGATTATCAGGACCTGCTCAATGTGGTGGAGCGCGGTAAGGAATCGGGGATCATCAGCCTATCGCTGGAGAGCACACACCCAGCTTTGGCGGTGCGTACGCTGAATGAAATCTCCAGCCTGTATGTGCGCCAAAATGTTGACCGCACTTCAGCCGAGGCGGCGCAGAGCCTAGCGTTCCTCAATGATCAATTGCCACAGGTGCGCCGCGACTTGGAGAAGGCTGAAAGCGCGCTGAATAGCTTTCAGACCCGGAGCAAATCCATCGACATTAGCCTCGAAGCCAAGGCTGTGCTCGATCAGGTGGTGGCCCTGGACACCGGCATCTCCGAGCTCAAGCTGCAACAGGCTGAAATGGACCGCAAGTTCACCCGTCAACATCCAGCCTACCGTGCGTTATTGGCCAAGCTTGATGAACTCACCGGTAAGCAGGCGCAATTGACCAAACGGATCGAAGGTCTGCCCAGCACCCAGCAAGAACTGTTGAGCCTGACCCGAGATGTACAGGTGGGCACCGAGATTTATACCCAACTGCTCAATCGTTCCCAGGAACTGGATGTGATGCGGGCCGGCACCGTGGGTAACGTGCGCTTGATCGACAGCGCCGACGCTAACATCAGCAAGCCCGTAGAGCCGCGCAAGGTCATTGTGGTACTGCTGGCGATGCTGCTCGGCGGCATGCTTTCGGTGGGCCTGGTGCTGATGCGCAGCCTGCTCAGCCGTGGCTTGGAAAACCCCGATGACATCGAGAAACTCGGCTTGCCGGTGTATGCATCGATCCCATTCAGCTCGTTGCAAAAGACCGAGGAAATCCGTGCCTTCAAGGGTCGCTCAGCGGTGCCGTCGCTGCTGGCCTTGAATCATCCTAATGACCTGGTTATGGAGGCAATGCGCAGCCTGCGCACCAGCCTGCATTTCGCGATGCTGGAGGCGAAGGACAATCGCCTGATGATTTGTGGTCCCAGCCCGGGGGTGGGCAAGACGTTTGTCTCGGCAAACCTGGCTGCGGTGGTGGCCCAGTCTGGGCAGCGGGTATTGCTGATCGATGCGGATATGCGCAAGGGCTATATGCACAAAATGCTCGGTACTACGGCGGAAATAGGTTTGTCGGATCTGTTGGTCAAACGGTGCCAATTGCAGGAGGCGACTCAAAAAACTGATGTAGAACTGTTCGATTTCATCGGTCGCGGGCAGATCCCACCCAACCCGTCCGAATTGCTGATGCATCCCAATTTCGCTGCGTTGTTGGCCGAGGTCAGCGAGCTGTATGACCTAGTGATCATTGATACGCCGCCATTGCTGGCGGTGACGGATGCCGCCATTGTCGGGCGTCAATCCGGAACAAGCCTGCTGGTTACCCGTTTTGGCATCAATTCGGCGAAGGAAGTCGAGCTGACCCTACGGCGCTTTAATCAGAACGGCATCGAGCTCAAGGGCGCGATATTCAATGGTGTGGAAAAACGTCGTTCTGCCAGTTACGGCTACGGCGATTACGGTTACTACCACTACGCCTACCAGTCCGACAAAGCCTGACGACTTATGAGCAAGGTTCTTGAGAAGCCGCCGCTGGTATCCCGTTCGCTGTCGAGCCGGTTTCGCCTCAATGTTTTGAGTTATGGCTATACCCAGCTGGTGACACTGGCGGCGCAATTGGTACTGGTGCCGTTCTTCCTGCATGCCTGGGGTACCGGGCGTTATGCCGATTGGTTGGTACTCACCGGTATTCCGTCGATGCTCAGCCTGTTGGACCTGGGCGTTGCCCAAGCCTCTGCCACTCGCGCTACGGTGCGCGCAAGCCAAGGGGATGTGCCGGGTGCGCGGCGCAGTGTGCAGACTGCGTTGGCATTCACCCTGGTGGTGGTTGCACTGGTGTTGCTGTTCTCATTGACCCTGGGTCGGTGGATCGACTGGGTTGGGTTATTGAAGCTCAAGAGCCTCGACCCTGGCCAGGCGAGCCTGGTGGTGGTGTTCATGTCCGGTTACCTGTGTACGCGTTTATTGGGTGGGCCGATCGAGGCATGGTTCCGGGTGATCGACAAAACCGTCGGCGGTGTCTTTATCATGGCCAATCGCAGAACTTTGGATATCGTGCTGTCGATTCTCATCCTGATGCTGGGCGGTACCGAGCTGCAGTTGGCCCAAGGCATGTTCTTCAGCCAAGCGCTGTTCGTTGTGTTGGTGACGCTGTTTGTGCGACGTGTTTCGCCGTGGCCGCTGCTTGGACTGGCGTCGGCCTCCTGGGCAGAGTTTCGGGGTATTTGGAAACCCGCCGTGGGCAGCGCAGCCATCCCGCTAGCACAGTTGATCACCCTTCAAGGCGGTTTGCAGTTGCTGAACCAGATCGCCGGCCCAAGCGTAGTGGTGGGTTACACCATGGCACGAACCTTGATGCGGTTGATCATCCAGTTGGGCATCACCTGCAGCAATGCGCTGACCCCGGAAATCTCGCGCCTGGCCGGGCGCGGCCAGTTCGAGGAAGCTCGGCGCTTTACCCAGCGCGCCAGTTCCCTGGTGCTGAGTGTGTGCGTGCTGGTGTACGGCGCCGGTATCTGGGGCGGCCCACAGATTATTGCGCTGTGGAGCCATGGTTTGGTGCAGATTGACCGGGTGTCATTGGCGCTGATCGGCTCCCATACAATTTTGAACGTGGCCTGGTTCATTCTCGCGGCGATGTTGATCTCCACTAATCGTCATACCCGTACATCGGTGATTTACGCGCTGAGCAGCCTGTTGGTGTTGCTATTGTGGATGCTGTGCATTGACCGGATTGACCCGTTGTTGGGGGCTTCGTTGTTGTTGTCGCTGCCAGAGCTGGTGGTGTTGGTGTATCTGCGGTTGATTAGTAAGGTGCAGTTCGCTGGGGAGGTTTCCCCATGACGTTGTCCCAGGCGCGCCTGACCCTATACCTGCCGCTGACGTTTTTCGCCTTGCCGTTGGCGTTGAGCAATAACCTATCGCAGCCCTTGGCATTGCTGCTGCTATTGCCCTTTGTGGTGTATGCGGCGCGCGGATTCACCCGGGCTGCAGCCTTGCTATCGCTCGTGGTTGGCGCCAGCGTCCTGCAGGTGCTGGTGTCCAGCGGCTCGAAAATTTCCTTGTATCAATTCTTGCGTTCCGGAATTCCGTTTTTCTATTTTGTGCTGCTGTTGGCCGGCTATAGCTATGCGCTGGCCAATGTGGAGAAAATTGCCCGTACCCACAGCGTCAGCTATCGCCGCATCATCGAACGGGCGATTTATATTTTTGCCCTTGGTCAGTTGCTGCAAGTGAGCCTGTATGGCGTTGGTATTGACTTGACCAACGCTGCCTCCAAGTCCAGTGACGAGGTGGGCAGGATCATGCTGTTTCCCACTAGCTCGGCGGTGCTGCTGTTTTTCTATGCCTGTTGCCAGCGCAAGATCGCGTTGATGCTGATCCTTGCGGTGACACTGCTGGCGGCCGGCTCCAAGACCATCCTGGCGGCGATGGCGGTGATGATCCTGTTATCGGCGATCACCCAGCGCAAGCTCAAATCTCTTGCGGTGCTAGTAGTGGCCATTGTTGCCTTGGGCACTCTGACGTTTTATGCCAGCCCCCTGGCTGTGTCGCGCTTTGCCACATATTTGTTTGAGGAGAAGGGCGAGGACGTCACCCGTGCCTTCGAGATCTCTCACGCCAAGACGTCCTTTCTGGAGAGCCCGGCCACAGTGTTTCTTGGTAATGGCCTGGCGAAGCAATTGACGCCGGGGGTGCCAACCAATGACGAGCGTTGGTTCGAGAATTCCAAGTTTGACATCGAGAACGGGTATTGGGGCGTACTCGCGAAGTTGGGCTTGGTGGGGGTCGTGCTATTTGGTCTCCTGTTCAGCACCTTGCCACGCAACTCCGTGTCGCTGGCGGTGGGGGCGATCCTGCTGATCTTTTCGTTCAAGACCAGTTATCAGTTCTTCACCACGTTTGACGGCAGCTATTTGCTGGTGTGGTCGATATTCATCGGTCTGCTCAATAAAGCAGCACCTGCGCGCCAGGCCTTTGTCCTGCCTACACCCTCTACACATTCCTTATTAAGACAGGCTGGATCATGAGCGCATCTGTACGCCCCGTCAGGGCTGGGATACTGACGTACCATTTCAGTGAGAACTTCGGCGCTGTGTTGCAAGCCTATGCGTTGCAGCGTTGGTTGCAGCAACAGGGCTTGCAGGTCAGCCTGATCAACTACCATCCGGCGTACGTCGAAGACGGCAGCGAGCTCAAACAACTGCTGAATCCACGTCACTTCAAGGGCAATCTCAAGGCGCTGTACTTGAAAACCCTGTCTTTGAAAACCCGGGTGTTTGGGGCTAACGCCCAATCTCGTCAGTTTGAGGCGTTCAAGGTGCGCTTCCTGAATATCGACGGGCCGCGCTATACCTGTGCAGATCAGCTCAACCAAGCGGTCCGCGGCCAGCAGTTGCTGGTGGCAGGCAGTGACCAGATTTGGAATCCTTCGGGCCAGACAGGCCTGGACCCCGCCTATTTTCTCGCTTTCGATTGCGACAAGGCTATTCGGCGCATCTCTTACGCCGCGAGCTTTGGCAAGGAGTACCTGGAGCCTGAGTACCATGCTGAAGCCGAGGTGCTGCTTAAGCAACTGTCAGCGGTCAGCGTGCGTGAAGAGAGCGGGGTGGAAATTGTCCAACAGGTTTCGGGGCTGACGGCCCAGTGTGTGCCCGACCCGACGCTGCTGCACCGCGATTACTCGGCGTTGCTGGCCACGTCCACCCAGACGCGCAGCGGCCATGTGTTCTGTTATGCGCTGCGTACCGGCGTCGGCGTCAGGGAGGTCGCCCAGGCGTTGTCCTGGCACGTCGCTGGACCGATTGTTTCACCCTATAACGCGCACCGGCGCTGGCGGCAGATCGGCCAGACGGTGCAAGTAGGACCGCAGGACTGGCTCAAGTTGTTGAAGGAGTCGGCATATGTGGTGACCAACTCTTTCCATGCAACAGTGTTCGCGATCATTTTCGAGAAGCCATTTATTGCCGTTGGCTTGCCGGGCAGCAAGGCTTCGCTCAACGCCCGCGTGTGCAATCTGCTGGCAAAGCTGGAACTGTCCCAGCGCTTTTTGCCGGCTGACAACATCGATCAAGTGCATAGCTTGATTGCTGCGCCGATTGACTGGGTCGCGGTGCGCGCTCGGCGTCAGGCGTTGCAGCAAGTGGGTGAGCGCTATTTGTTGGAACAGCTTGCGGCGATCAAGTCATGAGTGGTTTTGAACGCCTGAAGTATGTAGACACCTTGCCCCGCAGCAACAAGGCTCGGCGCCTGGTATGGGGCGCGGTGTATCAGTTGCTGTTTCGCCCCACACCACGCTGGATGCTGCATGGCTGGCGGTGTTTCCTGCTGCGCTGTTTCGGCGCCAGGATCGGTGTTGGTTGCCGCATCGCACCCACATGCTGCATCTGGGCACCGTGGAACCTTGAAGTCGGTGACTTTACAGCCATCGCCGATGGAGTGGATGTGTACGCCATGGCCAGGATCACCATTGGATCAAAAGTCGCCATCAGCCAACGCAGTTTTTTATGCGCGGGCACCCATGACACTCGCAGCTTGCTGCGGCCGCTGGTAACTCGAGAGATCGTCATCAAGGACCACGTATGGGTTGCCGCCGAGTCGTTCATCCATCCGGGTTGTCTGGTGGGCGAGGGTTGTGTGGTTGGCGCGCGCTCGGTGGTCACCACCGATTTGCCGGCCTGGATGATTTGCGTCGGCGCGCCCTGCCGCCCCATCAAACCGAGAGACATCGCACAATGAAACAGGTAAAGCGCATGATGGATAAGACATGGAAGTTGATGTTTTTCTTGAGCGAGTTTTTTCGCGACATGTACACGTTTGTTCGCCACAACGGGTATTCGCCGTTCGCGAACCGCAACAAGAAGTTGTTTTACAAAATCCTAATTGAAACCCACACCGTTGAAAAAGGCTTGTCGCTCAAGGAGCCCAAACCGTTGTTCGGAAAGGACAAAATCAACGGCATCATTCATATGCTCAACGAGTACGACCGCACCTACTCAGCGTTACCGCTGGAAATGGCTCTGGGCGCCTTCCAGGGTTATCTCGACCTGCATCGTACTCTGGGTTTGAGCGATGACTTTCTGTTTTATCTGGATGCTTATGTCGAGCATCTTAAGCGCGACGGCACCCTAGGCAATGGCGGCACCAAGCGCGCCGCGCCGTGGCTGGGCAATGGCGAGTTGGACGCCAAGGCGTTCCTGCAGTCGCGCTCCAGTTGCCGGATGTTCCAGTCCGGCAAGCTTGACAGCTGCTTGCTTACCTCGCTGGTGGAGCTGGCGCAGTCGGCACCGTCGCAATGCAATCGCCAGTCGTCGCGGGTGCATGTCTACCAGGACCGTGCGGTGATTGCGCAAATGCTCGAGCTGCAAGGTGGCTCACGTGGCTTTGCGCATTCCGTGGACAACCTGTTCGTGGTCACCTCGGAAGTGACCGCCTGGGGTGGTGCCGGCCAGCGTAACCAGCTGTATGTCGACGGTGCGTTGTTTTCCATGGGCTTGCTGCTGGCGTGTCATGCCAATGGGCTGGGCGCTTGCCCGTTGAACCTGGCGATCCTGAACGCAGTGGAAAAGAAAATTCGTAGCGTGGGCGGTATCGAAGCCAGCGAGCGGTTGATCATGATGATCGCGGTGGGCAAGCCTCTGGAAAGCCACTTCCGGGCCGCGCGTTCGCCACGGCGTCAGACCGCCGAAATTCTGCAACTGCACGGTGGCTGACATGAAACGCGAAACCGTCAGTGTGATCATCCTCACCTACAACGAAAGCCTGCATATCGCCCGCGCGATCGAGTCGGTGCGCGCCTTCAGCGACGAAGTGCTGGTGGTCGACTCGTTCTCCAGCGACGACACCTGCGAGATCGCCCGGCGCCACGGCGCCCTGGTGGTGCAGCACGCGTTCGTCAACCAGGCCAAGCAGTTCCAGTGGGCGCTGGATAATTTGCCGATCACCGGTAACTGGACGATGCGCCTGGATGCCGATGAAATCATCGAGGCCGATTTGGCGGCGCAGATCAACACGCGGCTGCCGACGCTGGACCAGGGCATCACCGGCATCAACTTCAAGCGCAAGCATATTTTCATGGGCCGCTGGGTGCGCCATGGCGGTCGCTACCCGTTGAAGATGCTGCGGCTGTGGCGCACGGGGCAGGGGCGCATCGAAGATCGCTGGATGGACGAGCACATCTCGGTGGCCGAGGGTCGCACCATCACCCTGGAGGGCGGGTTTGCCGATCACAACCTGCACGACTTGACGTTCTTCACCCACAAGCACAACCAGTACGCGACCCGTGAAGCGATTGAGATCATCAACTCGCGCCTGGGGTTGTTTGCGGTGCGCCATGAATTGAATGAGGGCCACAGTTCGTTCCAGGCCAAGCTCAAGCGCCTGGTTAAAAACCGGGTGTATAACCGCGTGCCGTTTACCTTGAGTTCGACGGCGTACTTCCTCTGGCGCTACATCGTTCAACTGGGTTTTCTCGATGGCCGCAGCGGCCTGGTTTATCACTTGCTGCAAGGTTACTGGTACCGCTTTCTGGTGGGCGCCAAGGTGCTTGAACTGGAAACCGCGATCGCTCACTTAGACGATAAGGACTCAATCGTCCGCGAACTTTCAAAGTTGACCGGACATAACTTGACGCTGCCCATACCGAAATAACTGACCGTTTTTAACAAACACCCAAGTTCGGGTGTCGGCCTTCGCTCGCCTATTATTTGGGAGATAGACATGAAAAAAGTCGCGCTTATTACCGGGATTACCGGGCAGGATGGTTCTTACCTGGCGGAACTGTTGCTGGAAAAAGGCTACGTCGTGCATGGCTTGAAACGCCGCTCTTCGTCGTTCAATACCCAGCGCATCGATCACATTTACCAAGACCCCCAAGCCCTGCATAAAAACCTGATCCTGCATTATGGCGACCTGGCGGATTCGTCCAACCTGACGCGCATCATCCAGCAGATCCAGCCGGACGAGATCTATAACCTCGGAGCCCAATCCCACGTGGCCGTCAGCTTCGATTCGCCGGAGTACACCGCCGACGTAGACGCCCTCGGCACCTTGCGCATCCTCGAGGCCATCCGTCTGCTCGGCCTGGAAAAGAAGACCCGCTTCTACCAGGCCTCCACGTCCGAGTTGTACGGGCTGGTGCAGGAAACCCCGCAAAAGGAAACCACGCCGTTCTATCCGCGCTCGCCCTATGCCGTGGCCAAGCTGTATGCCTACTGGATCACCGTGAATTTCCGCGAAGCCTACGGGCTGTATGCCTGCAACGGCATCCTGTTCAACCACGAGTCGCCCCGTCGTGGCGAAACCTTCGTCACCCGCAAGATCACCCGCGCCTTGACCAACATCGCCCTGGGCCTGGAGCAATGCCTGTACATGGGCAATATGGACGCCTTGCGCGACTGGGGCCATGCCAAGGACTACGTTCGCATGCAGTGGATGATGCTGCAGCAGGACAGTCCCGAAGACTTCGTGATTGCCACCGGGGTGCAGTATTCGGTGCGCGATTTCATTCGCTGGTCGGCGGCGGAACTGGGGCTGCGCTTGCGCTTTGTCGGCGAGGGCGTGGAGGAAGTCGGGGTGGTCGAGCACATCGACGGCGACCTGGCGCCCGGCATGCTGGTGGGTGACGTGATTGTGCGGGTGGACCCGCGTTACTTCCGCCCGGCGGAAGTCGAGACGCTGCTGGGCGACCCGTCCAAGGCCAAGCAGAAACTGGGCTGGGTGCCGGAAATCAGCGCCCAGCAGATGTGTGCGGAGATGGTCCGCGAAGACCTGCAAATCGCGCGGCGCCATGCGTTGCTGCGCCTGCACGGCCACGATGCGCCGATTGCCGTGGAGAACTGAGCATGGCACGTGATCTGAACGCACGGATCTTTGTCGCCGGCCATCGCGGTATGGTCGGCTCGGCCATCGTGCGCCGCCTCTGGGCCTTGGGCTATACCCAGATCCTCACCGCCGGCCGCGATCGACTGGACCTGTTGGACCCCGCGGCCGTGCACGCGTATTTCGCCGAACAACGGATCGACCAGGTGTACCTGGCGGCGGCCAGGGTCGGTGGGATTCACGCCAACGCCACGTACCCCGCCGATTTCATCTACCAGAACCTGATGATCCAGGCCAATGTGATCCACGCCGCCCACACTCATGGGGTGT
Source organism: Pseudomonas sp. K8 (assembly GCF_014889455.1). Lineage (NCBI taxonomy): Bacteria > Pseudomonadati > Pseudomonadota > Gammaproteobacteria > Pseudomonadales > Pseudomonadaceae > Pseudomonas > Pseudomonas sp. K8. The sequence goes on along the minus strand of NZ_VJWO01000027.1, from coordinate 68,313 downwards.
TCAAGTTGTTGTTCCTCGGATCGTCGTGCATCTACCCGGTGCTCGCCGCCCAGCCGATGACCGAGCAAGCGCTGCTTGCCGGCTCGCTGGAACCGACTAACGAACCCTACGCCGTGGCCAAGATCGCCGGCATCAAGTTGTGCGAAAGCTACAACCGCCAGCACGGGCGCGATTACCGCAGTGTGATGCCGACCAACCTGTACGGCCCGGGCGACAACTACCACCCGCATAACAGCCATGTGATCGCCGGCTTGCTGCGTCGTTTCCATGAGGCGGTGCAGCGCGGTGACGAAGAAGTGCTGATCTGGGGCAGCGGCGCGCCACGGCGCGAGTTCCTGCATGTGGATGATATGGCGGCCGCCAGCGTGCATGTGATGGAACTCAGCCAGGAGGGCTATGGCGAACACACCGAGCCCATGCGTTCCCATGTCAACGTCGGCACCGGCGTGGATTGCACCATCCGCGAACTGGCCGAGGCGCTGGCCCGGGTCACGGGCTTCAAGGGCCGTTTGCGGTTCGATACCAGCAAACCCGACGGTGCGCCGCGCAAGTTGCTCGATGTCAGCCGTATCAACGCTCTCGGCTGGGAAGCCTACGTGCCGTTGGAGGAGGGGCTGCGCGATGCCTACAACGCGTATCTCGCGGCCCTCGAACAGCCTCGGGGCCATTAATGAAGATCCTTTTGTATGGCATCAACTACAGCCCCGAGCTGACCGGCATCGGCAAGTACAGCGGTGAACAGGCGCGCTGGCTCGCCAGCAAGGGCCACGCGGTGCGGGTAGTCACGGCGCCGCCGTATTACCCGCAATGGCAGGTCGGCGAGGGCTACTCGGCGTGGCGTTTTCGCACCGAACAGGTCGACGGCGTGACGGTGGTGCGCTGCCCGTTGTACGTGCCGCGCAAGCCCACGGCGCTGAAGCGCTTGCTGCACCTGATCAGCTTTTCCGCCAGTTCGTGCCTGGCGGTATTGGCGCAACTGCGCTGGAAGCCGGACCTGGTCATCCTGGTGGTGCCGACCTTGTTCTGCGCGCCCCAGGCCTTGTTGTTGGCCAGGCTGTGTGGCGCCAAGTCCGTGCTGCATATCCAGGATTATGAAGTCGATGCGATGTTCGGCCTGGGCCTGGGCGGCAGCCCGTTACTGCGGCGACTCGCGTGGGGCGTGGAGCGCGGCTTGCTGCGGCGCTTTGACCGGGTCTCGACGATATCCAGCGGCATGCTGGAGAAGGCGGCCGGCAAAGGCGTCGAGGCGCAGCGCCTGCTGTTCTTTCCCAACTGGTCGGAGACCGAGCGTTTCCTCGATGTACCGCGCAACAGCGGGCTGCTGGAACGGCTCGGCGTGCCGGCGGGAAAGCGGGTGCTGTTGTACTCGGGCAACATCGGCGAGAAGCAGGGGCTCGAACTGATCCTCGATGCCGCCCAGGCTCACGTCCATCGCCCGGAGCTGGTGTTTCTGATCGTCGGCCAGGGCGCCGGCCAGGCCCGCCTGCTGCAGCGCGCACACAGCGAGGGCCTGCACAACGTGGTCTTCGCCCCGTTGCAGGCGTATGAAGACTTGCCTGCGCTGCTGGCCTCGGCGGACGTCCACCTGGTGATCCAGAAACGCGGCGCGGCGGATTCGGTATTGCCCTCCAAGTTGACCAACATTCTGGCCGTCGGCGGCAATGCAATCATCACCGCTGACCCCGACACCACCCTTGGCCGGCTGTGCGACGAGCATCCGGGCATTGCCGTGCGGGTCGAACCCGAATCGGTCAGCGCCCTGAATGCAGGGATCGAGCGGGTGCTGGCATTGCCTGTGCGCAACAGGGTGGCGTTGAACTACGCCGCGGATTTTCTCGATAAAGAGCGTGTCCTCCAACGCTTTATGGCACAGGTCTGACGCTTATGTGGCTTGATTTACCGACCTTCAATACGGTCGTGATGTCGACGCCGTTGGTGGCCATCGACTTGATCGTGAGGAAACCCAACGGCGATACGTTGCTGGGCTTGCGGATCAACCGGCCGGCCTATGGCTTCTGGTTCGTCCCCGGCGGGCGCATCCAGAAAAACGAAACCCTGGACGACGCCTTCCGCCGCCTGACCCACGAAGAACTCGGCCACACCTTCGAACGCGCCGATGCGCAGTTGCTGGGTGTGTTCGAGCACTTCTACGACGACAGCGTCTTCGCCAACGCCGGGAACGGCCCGGACACCCACTACGTGGTGCTGGGTTATTGCCTGACCCTTGCCGAGAATCAGGTCCTGGAACCGCCCACCGAGCAGCATCGGCACTACCGCTGGTGGCCGCTGGATGAGCTGCGCTACAGCCCACGTGTACACGAGAACACCCGTGCCTATTTCTGACCCTCTATCGAAGGACGCGTTCATGTTATTACCGGTGATCTTGGCGGGCGGTTCGGGTTCGCGCCTGTGGCCGCTCTCGCGGCAACTGAACCCCAAACAGTTCTTGCGCCTGACCCATAAAAGCCTGTCGATGTTGCAGCAGACCATCGGCCGGCTGGAGGGCGCGGATGTCGCCTTGCCGCAAGTGATCTGCAATGAGCAGCACCGTTTTCTGGTGGCCGAACAATTGCGTCAATTGGGCATGGAGCAGGCGAGCATCCTGCTCGAACCCATGGGGCGCAATACCGCGCCAGCGATTGCGCTGGCGGCCTGCAAGGCGCTCGACGAGTCCCGCGACCCGATTCTGCTGGTGCTGGCGGCGGATCATCTGATTGAAGATGTTCCTGCGTTTCATGCCAGCCTCGCGGTGGCGCTGCCGCTGGCCGAGGCCGGCAAGCTGGTGACGTTCGGCATCACGCCGACCAGCGCGCACACCGGGTACGGCTATATCGAGCAGGGCGAGGCGGTGGGCGAGGGCGGGTATGCGGTGAAGCGTTTCGTCGAGAAGCCGGATGCCGCCACCGCTGCCGACTACGTGGCGCGGGGCGATCATTACTGGAACAGCGGCATGTTCATGTTCCGTGCCAGCCGTTACCTGGACGCCTTGGCACGCTTGCAGCCGGCGATTCTCACGGCCTGCCGCGCGGCGTTGGCCGCGGGTAGCCAGGATCAGTTGTTCACCCGGGTCGATGAGGCGCTATTCGCCGCCTGCCCGGACGACTCCATCGACTATGCGGTGATGGAAAAAACCAGCGACGCAATCATGGTGCCGTTGCAGGCCGGTTGGAGTGATATCGGTTCCTGGTCGGCGTTATGGGAAGCCAGCGAGAAAACCGACGGCGGCAACGTGCTGCAGGGCGATGTGCTGCAACTGGATACCCGCGATACCTACGTGAACGCCGACAGCCGCCTGGTCGCCACGGTGGGCGTGCAGGACCTGATCATCGTCGAAACCAAGGACGCGGTGCTGGTGGCGCACAAGGACCAGGTGCAGCAGGTCAAGGGCATTGTCGACCAACTCAAGCGCGACGGGCGTCATGAGCACCTCAACCATCGTGAGGTCTACCGGCCCTGGGGCATGTATGACGCCATCGACAGCGGCCACCGCTACCAGGTCAAACGCATCACCGTGAAGCCCGGCGCCAAGCTGTCGGTGCAGATGCATCATCACCGTGCGGAGCACTGGATCGTGGTCAGCGGTACGGCCAAGGTCACCAATGGCGAACAGACGTACCTGGTCTCGGAAAACCAATCGACCTACATCCCGATTGGCCAGGTGCATGCCTTGGAGAACCCTGGCGTGATTGCGTTGGAATTGATCGAAGTGCAGTCGGGTTCTTATCTGGGCGAGGACGATATTGTGCGTTTCGAAGACAAGTACGGCCGGGCCTGAGGTTTTCCGACAATTAATAACATTTGCTCCGATGTTAAACCGCCAGCCTTGTTAGTTTCGCGGCCTCAACGTGTTGATATACGGGGGCTGGCTTCGAGAAATGTTATTTTCGAATGAATACGTTCAACTTTCCGGGTAATGCCCGGGCTGGTGCGTTGTTTACTTGAGTGGCACTATCAAGGTGTATTTCAGCGGCACCCGCTCGTTTGCTAAATGCTCACTATCGATAAGGAGTCTGATATGAGAAAACAACTGGCTATTATTGTGCTCAGTCTCTTGAGTACTTCTGCCATGGCTGCCGAGTTGCCGCTTGGCCTGAGTACCGCGGTGGTCGGCTCTGTGACGGTGGGGGAAACCCTGCTGGTCGGCGCGGCCCTGGTCGCGGGCGTCGCCGCCGCGTCCAGCAGCGGTGGCAGCGCCAATGGAGGCACCACCACAGGCACCACTGGCACCACGGGTACCACCGGTACCGGCAACTAACAGAACGCCTTCCGCTTTATAAGACTGCTTGGAAACCCCTCCCAAGTAGTCTTTTTTTCTTGTCGTTTATCGCGAGTGTCTTAGCACTATGATGCGTATTTTTTCTGTGGCGGTCGTGGCCTCCGCATTGTTACAAGGCTGCATGTTTGCGCCCGGTCAATATATGGACACCGAGGCAATGACCAAGGAGGGCGGTGCTGAAAGCAGTCGCGTGGAGTTGATCCCGATTACTCCAAAGTTGCTGGCCATGGACGCGGCGACTCAAGTCTCTTATGCGCTTCCCAAAGAACTGCTCGATTATAAACCCGGGCCCTATTTGATCGGCCCAAATGATGCGTTGTACATCACGGTCTGGGACCATCCGGAATTGACTGCGCCTTCCGGTCCGCAGCAGCAAATCGATGCCAACGGGCGCCTGGTCAACCCCGACGGCAACCTGTTCTACCCCTACGTGGGCGAAGTGGTTGCCAAGGGCCGCACCCTCGCGGCGCTGCGCAGTGAAATCACCGATAAGCTCCGTCAGTACATCGACAGCCCCCAGGTGGATATCAGTGTGCTGCGTTTTGCCAGCCAGCGAGTGGTGATCACCGGGGCAGTGCTCAAGGCTGGGCCTGTACCGATCACCACCACCCCGATGAGCGTCATGGAGGCCATCGGTGCTTCCGGTGTCGATCCGATCAATGCCGACCTCTCGAACCTCACGCTGACCCGCGGCGGCAAGCGCTACACACTCGACCTGGACACGTTCAATCTCAACCCGTCGCGCTTGAACGATATCTACCTCAAGGACGGTGACCAGTTGTACCTGCCCTACAACGACCGCAAGCGCATCTATGTGATGGGCGAGGTCATGCAGCCCCGCGCATTGAGTTTCAAGACACGCAGCATGAACCTCACGGATGTGTTGGGCTCGGTGGGCGGCATCAACCAGAACACCTCGAACGCCGATGCGATCTACGTGATCCGCGGCGCACAGAACCTGGACACGCAACCGGCCAAGGTCTTCCATCTGCAAGCCGGCTCCCCGGCAGCTATGGCCCTGGCCACGCGCTTCGATGTGCAGCCCCAGGACGTGGTGTTCGTCGGCCCCGCCAATATCACCCGCTGGAACCGGGTCATCAGTCAGTTGATACCTTCCGCCTCGATCATCGGTACCGGTGCTTCCACCCAAAACAACCTGAGCGAAGCCAACAGCCGATAAGGGTGGAACCTGCGTGAACAGTGTGAAAACCGGTATTTACGTGTGCCTTGCGTGGCTGTTGTGCGGCTGCAATCCACTGATGCAGGCCTCGCTCGATACCTTCAAGGCGGCCGTCGTCGGGCCTGCGCCATTGGCGCTGAGCCAGGCCCAGGTGGACGCCGTGCCGTTTCCCCAGATCAAAGTGACCACGGTGTCCAGCGAAGGCGTGATGGCGTTGATTCGTCAGCGCGACGACCTGCAGTTCTGGGTCGCTTCCGGCAAACAGGTGCTATTGATGCGCGATGGCCTGGTGGTGCGTACCGTTGGCCTCGGCACCGATCTGGATGGCACGCGCTGGCAAGGGCAGTCGCCGTTCCAGCAGGGGCTGCACCGCGTGCCGGACGGCTACCGCAGCAGCCGGCAGATCGACCTGGTGGATGGCTATCGCGTCGGCATCACCGTCACCAGCCGCCTGACCCGCGAGGGCATGGAGACGCTCGAAATCCTCGACAAGCCTTACACCTTGTTGCGCGTCGATGAGGACATCGAAGCCCAGGCCCTGGGGTTTCGTGCGCGCAACCGTTATTGGGTCGACCCCACTGACGGCTTCATTGTGCAAAGCGAACAGCACCTCAGCCCGCGCCTTACGTTGAAAATCACCCAACTGCAACCCGCCCGCAAGGAGGCCCGATGACCGCCCGCAAACGATGGGCGCTGGCGCTGTTGTGGAGTTGTGCCAGTGCATGCCACGCCGCCCTGACGGTGAGCGGCCAAGTCCTGCACCCCGGGCCGATCGCCCTGCCGCCCGAGGCGCGCTTGCTCGACGCGATCATCGCGTCACAACCGGATGCCCAGGGCTATTGGCTGGCGGCGGCCTGGCTGCACCAGCCATTGATCGAGCCCCAGGCCCGGCTCAAAGCCGGTGTGCTGTTTGACCTGGATACGTTGCGCCAGGCTGCCTTGGCCGCCGGGTACGACAGCCGGGCCGACTTGGCGGCGCGCGTTTACCGACAGGTGCAGGCCTTGCCGGTGACCGGCCGGCAACGCGCGATGCTGGACCCGGTGGCGGTGGAGGTCGGCTTTGCGCCCAACCTGCGGGTCAGCGACGGCGATCGACTGATCTACCCGCCCAGGCCGGCAGGTGTGCGCGTCCTGGGCGCGGTCGCGCAGCCTTGCACCCTGGTGTTCCAACCGATGCGGGCGGCACGCGATTACCTCGACGAATGCCCGGCGGTGGCGGGGGCCGACGTCGACTACCTGTGGCTGATCCAGCCCGACGGCCTGGTCACGCGCCTGGGCATTGCCCCCTGGAACCGCGAGACGGCGGCCGCGCCTGCACCGGGCAGCACGCTGCTGGTGCCGCTGCGCAGCGACGACCTGGAACCGCCCACTCCTGAGCTGAACCAACAACTGGCCGAGTTTCTTGCCACCCAACCCCTGGCTGAGGTCACGCCTTGAAATTATGTATTGCAGCCGTGCTGCTGGTGCCCTGTGGCGTCGCGCACGGCGATCCGCGTTACACCCAGAGTGATTTTGGCGGGGTCGGGCTGTTGCAAACCCCGACCGCACGCATGGCCCCGGCCGGCGAACTCAGCGTCAATGCCAACCGCACCGAACCTTACAGTCGCTACAGTTTTTCCACGCAACCGCTGGACTGGCTCGAAGGCACCTTTCGCTACACCGCCATCACCAACCGCCCCTATGGCCCCGAATCGTTCAGTGGCAGCCAGAGCTACAAGGACAAGGCCGTCGACGCCAAAGTGCGTCTCTACGAGGAAAGCCACTGGTTGCCCCAGGTCGCGCTGGGGATGCTCGACCTGGGCGGCACCGGGCTGTTTTCCAGCGAGTACCTGGTGGCCAACAAGCGTTATGGCGAATTCGATTTCAGTGCGGGCATCGCCTGGGGTTACCTGGGCAGCCGGGGCGATTTTGGCAACCCGCTGGGCGCGCTGAGTGATCGCTTCAACGAGCGGCCCACCGCCGAAGGTTCCGGCAATTTCTCCAACGGTTACTTCCGCGGCCGGCCCGCGCTGTTTGGCGGCGTCGCCTACCAGACACCCTGGGCGCCGTTGAGCCTCAAGCTGGAATACGAGGGCAACGACTACCAGAACGAGCCTCGAAACAACCATCTGCGCCAGGACTCGCCGGTCAACCTCGGGCTGGTCTACAAGGTGGCCGACTCCGTCGACCTGAGTGCTGCCTGGGAACGCGGCAACACGGCGATGTTCGGTATCACCCTGCACACCAATTTCGTCAGCCGCAAGGCGCCGGTCAAAACCTACGACCCGCCAGCCCCCAAGCTGCCCGCCCAGGCGCCGAGCGTCGCGATGGATCAGGTGGATTGGGCCGCGGTGTCCAAGCGTTTGCAGGACAATGCCGGCTATAACGTGCAGCGTATTGCCCAGCGCGGCCCTGAGTTATTGGTGTATGGCGAGCAGCAGCGCTATTTCTACAGCGCCAAGGCCGTGGGGCGCGCCAGCCGTATCCTGGACGACAGCGTCAATGACCAGATCAGCTGGTTCACCCTGGTGAGCGAGCGGTACGCCATGCCGATCGAAGAAACCAGCGTGCCCCGCGAGACGTTTCGCGAGGTGGTCAACCAACGCGAGCCCCTGCAGACCCTGCACCGCCAGACCGAAGTCAACCCGCCCAGCGCCCCGGCGCAAACGCTGCTTTACACCCAAGCGCCCAAGCCCTTGAGCTACGGCGTCGGGCTGGGTTACAAGCAGAACGTCGGCGGGCCGGATGGCCTGCTGTATCAGATTTCCGCCGACCTCGACGCCGAATACCGCTTCACCCGCAACACCTGGTGGAGCGGCCTGCTCAGCGTCAACCTGCTGAACAACTACGATGGCTTCACCTACGACGCGCCCAGCGGCTTGCCGCGCGTGCGTACCGATCTGCGCAAGTACATGACCAGCTCTGACGTGACCGTGCCGACGTTCCAGCTCAACCATGCGGTGCGACTGGATCAGGACCTGTATGGCATGGTCTACGGCGGGTTGCTGGAATCGATGTACGCCGGTGTCGGCAGTGAGGTGCTGTACCGGCCGATGGGCCAGCGCTGGGCCTTGGGCGCCGACCTGAACTACGTACGTCAGCGCGGGTTCGAACAGGACTTCAGCCTGCGCGACTACCGCACGGTCACGGGGCATATCACCGGCTACACCGACTTGCCGTTCAACACACAGGGTGCGCTGAGTGTCGGTCGCTACCTGGCCCGGGACTGGGGCGCCACCCTGGACTTGTCGCGCGAGTTCAACAATGGCGTGCGGATTGGCGCCTGGGTCACCCGCACCACCGCGTCAAAAGAAGCCTTTGGCGAAGGCAGCTTCGACAAAGGCCTTTACCTGTCAATTCCCTTTGATGAGCTGATGAGCCTGTCGACGATGCGCCGCGCCAATCTGGTGTGGGCGCCGCTGACCCGCGATGGCGGCGCGCGCCTCAATCGCGCGTATTCGCTGCATACGATGACCGATGGCCGCGACAGTGACCTGTTCTATCGGAACTTCGAGAAGATCACTGAATAGACAAGGAAAGGGGGACGTGAAGTCCCCCTTTGTTTGCCTCAGTAAATGTCTTTGGACAGCAGTGTGAACGGCGTTTTCAGCAGGATCTTGATGTCCAGCCACAGTGACCAGGTGTTGATGTAGCGCAGGTCGATGTCGACGCGCTTTTGCATCTTCTCCAGGGTCTCGGTCTCGCCCCGGCACCCATTGATCTGTGCCAGCCCCGTGATACCGGGCTTGATACGGTGGCGCGCCATGTACGCGTGAATCTTCCCTGAGTAGTAGTCATTGTGCGCGACCGCATGGGGCCTTGGACCGACCAGGGCCATGTGCCCTTGCAGCACGTTGAACAACTGCGGCAGTTCATCGATGGACGTGCGGCGCATGAAACGCCCCACGGGGGTGATGCGTGAATCATGGCGGCTGGCCTGGCGTACTTCGTGGTCGTCATGCACGCGCATCGAGCGGAATTTCCAGACCTTGATCACCTGACCGTTCCAGCCGTGACGGTCCTGCTTGAAGATCACCGGACCGGGGGAGGTCAGTTTGATCAGCACGGCGAACAGCAACAGCAGCGGGCTCAGCAGGATGAGCGCAAGCAAGGCCACGCTTTTGTCCAGCAGCGACTTGCTCAGTGCGGCGGTCGGACGGCTGGTCAGCGGGCTTTCATTGAGGAAAATCGCCGGCAGGCCATCGACCTCGGCCACGCAGTGATTGAGCAGCAGCATGTTGTTGAGGTCGGGGACCCAGATGACATCGACGCTGATCTCCAGCAGGTTGATGTACAGCGCCTCGATATGGGTGGCTTCCTGCAGCGAATGGGTGATGTACAGCCTGCGGATACCGTGCTGCCGGATCAACTGCGGGAGGTCCGGCAGCTCGCCGAGTATCTGTGATTGCACGCCCGGGGCTGCGGTCGCCGTGGCGCCGACGAGGCCGACCAGCGGTGAGCGTTTTTGCCGGGAAAGTGTTTTCGCCAGGTCGGCGGCAAGTTTACCGGTACCCACGATCAGCGATTTATGTCGCTCGTGAAGTTGCCCGTGGTAATAGCGGGAAAGACTGTGGATAGGGATGTAACAGAGCGCCAGCACGGCATAACTAATCGCCGCCCACAGTAGCAGGATTTCGACGGGGAACAACGCGTTAGCATTGCAGGCGATACCCACCGCAACCAGTATCAGCAGGGTAAGTAACCAGCCCATGAAGAGTCGGCCCAGTCCCACTGCGTAATCATCTTTCTTGCTGTAGACGTCACATAACATATAGGCCGGGATCGAGGCCAATATGCTAAAGGCAGCCAATACCCGGTAGGGATATTCCAGCTGGCCAGTCTTTAAAATAACCAATGCAAATAACAGTGTGACGACCAAACTTGACGCCAGCGTCCACTGTCCCCAAAAGGTCAGACCTTTGGGTGTTAGGTTACGATGCATTCTCCGGTTATTCAGCATACTACTGCTCCCAGTGGTGACCACTCATGGTGGCAGGCTTAAGCGAGGCGTGGCATTGAAACAGCCAAATAGACAGGCACGCGTAGGCGCGCACAGATTGATATTAATCAACGGCAGGGGGCAGTAGCTGACGAGTTATAACAGGCACATAGCGATAGTTAAGTGGCTGCTGGGTGAGACGGATTGTTATAAAAAGGCAGATAGTGGAGCGTGATCAACGCCAAGATTAACGACTCTGGAATTATTATATTTTTTCAGCGAAACTGCTGGGCGAGTTCCAGGGGGTTTTTTATCCTCTGGGTCAAGCAATAGCCCCGATTTCTCACTGAACGGAACAAACGCTCGCCATCGTTGACGCGCTTGAATTTTTCCTGAAGTCGGCTGAGGCACATTTCCAGGCCGCGATACAACTCCGGTTCGCGACCAATATTGCGAATAAGTTCTTCTTTACTCACCACGCGTTCTTCATGGTGTAACATTTTTTTGATAAGTGCTGACTCAATCGTGGTCAAGGAAATGCGTAAACCACCCTTGACCAACATTCGGTCATGTTGTGTAAAGGTCCAGTAGTCAGGTGCTTGTAGCGGAGGTTTTTCGGTGTGGGTCGCCAGTGCTTTTTGAGGCCTGTCGGTGCTGTGGAGTTGAACATTTAGTTCCAGTTTATTATAGGGATGTAATGTTTTGTAAATGACCGGCGTTGATGCGTTATTGGCGCTGTCGGGTTTTTCGATAGTTGAATTGTTAGTGTAGTGCGAATTGAAATACTGGTTGCCAAACAATGGCGTGCTGGTTGCCTGGGTTTCTGCTGTCTTGGTTCGCGGCGGGCAAGCGATATCGCCATAGAGTAACTCCACATTCGACGCAAAGTCGGGCAGCGGAATAAAGATGGGCGTAGCGGTGGACAGGTGTTTTTTGAGTGAGCTCATAGTGGTTACCATGGTCCTGTGGGTTGAGTGTTATAAATTTTCGGCCGGCGAGTAGTAACCGCCCTGAAAGTAATTGAAAGGCAAGCGTTTGGCGAGTGTTGCACTGTCAGAGAATTCAACTTTGTCTGCAATGAATGAGACTCGGCTGGCGCTTATCAGCTCTAACATGCGGTCGTAGAGCCGGTCGAAAAAATCCGAGCGTATATTCAGACTCAGTCTCAGGGGCGCATCCGGAAATGGCATTTTTATATAGTCATAGAGTTTCAGTTCGATCAACAGGTCGGCCTGCTTTGTATCCAGTGTGTAGTTATTGTAGGCAAGCTTGATACTGCTGCGGTCTTTGAGGTTATACAGTTGGCGCACCATCGCGCGGCGCTCCGTGGGGCCGGGAAGTGCATCCAAGGGGTTTTCTATACTGATAACGAGTTGCTGCTTATAGCTTTCCAATACATGCGCGACCTGGATAAGTTCCTTGAGCGTGTCGTCGGACATAAGCGCTGATTGCTCGATGCGCAGAAATTTATGAGTCGCCGGCTGTGCAGAAGCAAGTGTTAAATGACTGAAATCGGCAGTCATGCGTGGGTCGATGCGCGATAGGGCGTCACGGTAGGCGCATTTAAGTTGAGCGCGATACAAGGGCTGCGAATGCTCTGGAAGATTGAGCAGATTATGTGCGCTGGTTACGCGAATCTCATTGCCCCAAAGTGCGCAGCTGCGTTCAACTATCGCTTGCCTGAAGAGCTTGGGTTGGGCTATTGCGACAGGCGATATTTTCTCGTTATTCACGATGCTGTCTCTCTTGGGCTGGGTGCAAATACTGGGCGGAAATAATCCCACGGCTCAACTTGTAACCGTAGCCACGGATGTTCTGAATGATATTTTCGCCATAGCGCGCCTTGATTTTGCTGCGCAGGCGGCTAATGGATTTCTCCAGGGCTCGAGAGTCGTAGAATTTGGTGTTGAGCCCCATAACATTGGCGATTTCATCGTGACTGAGCAGTCGGTTATAGATCAGCGCCTCGAGAACTTTCATTTCGATGAAGGAAATTTCAAGTTTCTGGTCGTTGCCGTAAATGCACATCCGGTCTTGATCGAGAATAAGTTTGCAGCAGTCCAAGCGATACGTTTCATTGAGAAACGCCTCGACTAAACTCAACTTTTCTTCAGGGGAAGTTTCGGTGGCTTTTAGGCAGTAGTCCGCGCCGGCCAAATAATATTTGGTTTTACTTTGAGTAGAGGCAAACGTGATGAAGACAACTATCAGGCAGGTCGGGTTTTTGTGCCTGGTTTTTTTTATGATGTCCAGGGTTTGATTGCTGGCAGAAGGTGTGTCGATTTCTATGACGATGGCGCGATAGTCGACGTGATCTTCATGATGACCGACTAGTTGACCGTAGCTGCGTGTATCGACTTTTAAATCATTCGGTACAGTACGAACTATAAGTGCTCTGAAATCCTCAGTTTTAGACGCAGTCCGTGCAATAGCGAGGACGTTGGAAAAATGCATCACCTACTCCCTTTTCTGGCATGCAAGGCCGACAGTTCAATCGCTGCTAGCGTTAGATACTAATCGAATTGATTCCGCCAAAACGTGACAAATTTTAACATTCGTAGCTTTATTCTAAATGCGGCGGGGTGAGAGGGAGGTGTTGCGGGTGCGGCGTTTGCATGGGTGTACACATATGCTAGTGCAGATTGTTAGTGTGCAATAAGTATCTTAGGTCAATTGGTTTTTAGGCCTGTGGCGATTTAATTTTTTCTATAAATGAGGCCAGGTGACGGGGCGACTAATTGCCTTAAACCGCCAGGAATTTGCCATCGACGCCAGCCCGGTGCTGTCGATTCTGCGCTTTACTTGCGCGGTCCTCCCGGATCCGACGACGGCTTAAGCTAATTCTAAAAAGGTATTTATTGCCGATTTTTAAGATCGTTTAGCTTGATCGCTCCCCCAAGACGTTCATGGAGTGAGCCGCCGATGCTGCAATCAATCACCGCCTTGCCGCTGCTGGACCTGTCGTTGCTCGATGGCAGCCCGGCGCAGCGCAGCGCGTTTCTCGATGAGCTGCGTTTTGCCGCGCGGCGTGTCGGCTTCTTCTACCTCACCGGTCACGGTATCGCCCCGGCGTTGCTGGCCGAGGTGCAGCAGCAGGCGCGGGCTTTTTTCGCTTTGCCCGAGGCAGACAAGCTGGCCGTCGGGATGATCAACTCCCCGCACTTTCGCGGCTATAACCGCGCGGCCTCGGAAATCACCCGGGGCCAGCCGGACCTGCGTGAGCAGTTCGACGTCGGTGCCGAGCGCGAACCCTTGGCCGTTGAGCAACACCCCGCGGCCTGGGCGCGCCTGCAAGGCCCCAATCAATGGCCGGCGGCGTTGCCCGAACTCAAACCTCGGGTGTTGGCCTGGCAGCACGCAATGACCCGGATGTCGTTGCGCCTGCTGCGCGCGTTCGCCCAGGCCTTGTCCCTGCCCGAAAATGCGTTCGACGCGCTGTACGGCGACAAGCCCAACGAACATATCAAGCTGATCCGCTATCCCGGTCGCCACGCCGGGCAGAGTCGCCAGGGCGTTGGCGCGCACAAGGACTCCGGCTTCCTGAGTTTCCTGCTGCAAGACCAGCAGGCCGGTTTGCAGGTGGAAGTGGAGGAGGGGCGCTGGATCGACGCCGCGCCGCGGCCCGACACGCTGGTGGTGAATATCGGCGAATTGCTCGAGCTGGCCAGTAACGGCTATCTGCGCGCCACGGTCCACCGCGTGGTGTCGCCGCCGGTGGGCAGCGAGCGCGTGTCCCTGGCGTTTTTCCTCGGCGCGCAGCTGGATGCGGTGGTGCCGGTGTACCCGCTGGCGCCCGAACTGCTGCGCGATGCCCACGGCCCCACCAGCGACCCGCGCAACCCGTTGCTGCGCGACGTCGGCTGGAACTACCTCAAGGGCCGCCTGCGTTCCCACCCGGATGTGGCCCAGCGTTTCTACGCCGACGCCACACTGCCCCATGCACTGTCCGCCTGATCAGGAGATCACTCTGTTGAAGACATTCGCACTAACCCTGGCGGCCTTGCTGAGCGCTTTCAATGTGGCGGCCGCCGATGCCTTGCGCGTCGCCGCCGACCCGATTCCCCATGCGCAAATCCTCGAATACGTGCAGAAGCTCGACCCGGACCTGAAGCTGAACATCATCGAGATCCCCAGCGGCGTGAACTCCAATGAGTTGCTGGCCCATGGCGATGTCGACGCCAATTACTTCCAGCACCTGCCGTATCTCAAGGCCCAGGAACAGGCGCTCGGCCAGACATTCGCGGTGGCGGCCACCGTGCATATCGAACCGTTGGGGATCTATTCGCACCGTCACACCCGCTTCGACCAGGTGCCGGACAACGGCACCGTCGCCGTGCCGAATAACGTCACCAACCTCAGCCGCGCCCTGTACCTGTTGCAAGCCAATGGCCTGATCACCCTCAAGCCGGGCTTCAACGATGCGTCCAAGGACCAGGCCACGCCCAGGGACATTGCCGAGAACCCCAAGCACCTGAAGATCCTGGAAATCGAATCGCCGCAGATCCCCCGGGCGCTGGAGGATGTCGACCTGGCAGTGATCAATGGCAACTTCGCCCTGGAAGCCGGGCTGCAACCGGCCAAGGATGCGCTGGGGCTGGAGAAGGCTCAGGGCAACCCTTACGCAAATATTCTGGTGACCACGCCCAAACTGGCGCAGGACCCGCGCATCCAGCAACTGGCCAAAGACCTGCGCTCGCCGGCGGTGGCCAAGTTCATCAGCGAGAAATATGCCGGTTCGGTGATCCCGGTGGCGCTCGAATGATCGTCGTCGAGGGTGTCAGCAAAACCTACGCCGACGGCCAGCCGGCGGCGCTGGACAACGTGTCGTTGCAGATCGCCGATGGTTCGATCTTCGGCATCGTCGGCCGCAGCGGCGCCGGTAAAAGCACGTTGCTGCGCTGCCTTAATCTGTTGGAGCGGCCGACGTCCGGGCGCATCCTCATGGATGGCCAGGACCTGACCCGGTTAACCGGCAAGGCGCTGCGCCAGCAACGCCAGCGCATCGGCATGATCTTCCAGGGGTTCAACCTGCTGCACTCGCGCAACGTGGCGGATAACGTCGCGGTGCCGTTGGAGATTGCCGGGGTGCCCAAGGCCGAGCGCGTCGCGCGGGTGGCGCAGTTGCTGGCGTTGGTTGGCTTGAGCGACAAGGCGGCGGCGTTTCCTTCGCAACTCTCCGGTGGGCAGAAGCAGCGTGTCGGCATCGCCCGCGCACTGGCCGCGCGCCCGGCGTATTTATTGTCGGATGAAGCCACCAGCGCCCTGGACCCGGAAACCACCGCTTCGATCCTGGCGCTGTTGCGCGATATCAACCGGCAACTGGGGTTGACCATCGTGTTGATCACCCATGAGCTGGACGTGGTCAAGGCGATCTGCGACAGCGCGGTTTCCCTGGCGGCGGGGCGCGTGGTGGAAAGCGGCACGCTGCTGCAACTGCAGGCCGACCCGTCCTCGCGCCTGGGCCGCGCGCTGGCGCCCAACCTGCAGGTGGTGAGGGCGGGATGAAAACCGACTGGAATGAAGTTCTCCAACTGCTGCTCAACGCCACCGGCGAAACCCTGTACATGGTGCTGCTGGCGGGGCTGTTCACCTTGTTGATCGGCCTGCCATTGGGCGTGCTGCTGTTTATCAGCCGCGCGGGTGGGCAGTTCCCGCTGCCAAGGCTCAACCGTGCGTTGGGTGCGGTGATCAATCTGGGGCGTTCGCTACCGTTTGTGGTGATGCTGATCGCGCTGATTCCGCTGACCCGCCTGATCGTCGGCACCACCCTGGGCAGCACGGCGGCGGTGGTGCCGATCACCATCGGTGCTTTTCCGTTTTTCGCACGCATCGTCGAGACCGCCCTGGATGACGTGGACAAGGGCCGCATCGAGGCAATCGTGGCCATGGGCGGCGATATCCGCCATGTGATTTTCAAGGTGCTGCTGCCCGAAGCCTTGCCGGCGCTGGTGGCCGGGGTCACGTTGACGCTGGTGATGCTGATCGGGTTTTCTTCCATGGCCGGGGTGATCGGCGGCGGTGGGTTGGGCGACTTGGCGATTCGCTATGGCTACCAGCGTTTCAACAACCAGATCATGGTGGTGACGGTGGTGGTGTTGGTGGTGCTCGTGCAGGGCGTGCAAAGCCTGGGCGATCGCTGCGTCAGGTCGTTGGCGCATCGCCGATGAGCCTTCATGTCGATAGTGATCGCGGCTCGCGCACAGCCTTGAGCAACAGCGTTTCGAAGGCTTGTTGCACCCCGGGCCCGTCACTGTGGGCCACATTGAAGCGCATCGAATCAGGCAGCGCCGGGTCGTAACCGAACAATGCCCCCGGTGCCAGCACCATGTTCTGCTTCAACGCCTCCTGGGCCAACTGTTCGCCGTTCACCCCCGGCGGCAGGCGGGCCCAGATGAACATGCCGCCTTCATACGCCATCGGCAATTGGCAGCCGCAGCGCTTGAGCCATTGTTCGACACGCGCACCGGCTTCCAGCAAGCGCTGCACCATGCGCTTGCGGTGCCGGGCGTAACTGCCTTCGCTGAGCATGCGGTAGACGATCTGCTCGAACAGCTCCGAGGTCACGCCGCCGCTCATCAACTTCATATGGGTCAGGTTGGCCGCCAGTTGCGGCGCGGCCACCACGTAGCTGACGCGGGTGTTGGCGCTGAGGATTTTCGAGAAGCCCGACAGGTAGGTGACCTGGTCCAGGCCGGCGATGGTGGCCAGGCGCGGCGGCGGGTTGGGATGCAGGTCGCCGTAGAGGTCATCCTCGACGATATGGCAGTGGTACTGGCGGGTCAGTTGCAGCAGACGAAACGCCTGGCTGGGGCTGAAAGAGTGCCCGGTGGGGTTATGCAACACACTGGTGGTGAGGTACAGGCTGGGGCGATGTTCGGCCAGCAACTGTTCGAGGGCGTCGAAATCGAAGCCATCCGGGCGCCGTTCGATCGTCACCACCTTGATCCCGTGCAGGGCCAGGTTGGCGTGGAAGTTGAAGTAGCAGGGCGCGTCGAGCAGCACCGTGTCGCCGGGGCGGGCGAGCAGGCGCATGAGCATGTCCAGGCCTTGCAGGGTGTTGGGCGTGGTGATGATTTGCTCCACCGGCACCGACAACCCTTCGGCATGCAGTTTGTGTTGCAATGCCTGGCGCAACGGCAGGAACCCGGCCGGCGTGCCCATCCCGGCAAGGCGCAGCGACGGCGCGCGCACCACGCTACGCATGGCTTGGCGAAGCGCCTCGCTGTTCAGCCACTCCTCCGGCAAATGCCCGCCACCGGGGCGCAGATCTCCATTGACGGTGACCAGCGGCCGGCGTAACACGCTGAGCAAGTCCTGGGGCAACAGGTCGACCCAGCTCGTCGAGGCGGCGCGGATGATGTCTGTTGTCACAAAGTGGCCAAGGCCCTGGCTCGAGGTCAACAGGTTGCGCCCGCGCAGGCGGTCCAGCGCTTCGTTGAGGGTGAACTTGCTCACGCCCAGGGTCTGGGTCAGCTCACGTACCGACGGCAACTTGCTGCCGGGCGCCCATTCGCCGTTCTCGATGGCCTGGCTGAACGCCTCGACGATCTGTTGCACCTTGGGTGCGCCAGCCCGAAAGGCGATGGCGGATACAAACATGCGGCTTCCTTGTCTTTGCTGGTGATTTTACCGGTGAAGTAGGGCCGGATTAGGCCTTACTTTACCTGCCCTGCGCAATGCCGCGGCCCTAGACTGCCGGCTATCCGGCCACTTTCCGGCTGTCTTCCCAAGGTCCAAGGCTATGACAAGCGCGTTGACGCTCTCTTCGTTTCTCTACTTTCTGCTGTTTTGCGCCACCGTGACGTTCAGCCCCGGCCCCATGACCTTGCTGCTGCTGAGCCTGGGCTTGAAGGACGGCTTGCGCGGCTCGATCCCGGCGCAGCTCGGCGCCAGTGTGTCGTACCTGGTCTCTATCCTGATCTTTGCCGTGGGTTTCTCGGAATTGATCAAAGGCAACCTCGCCATTACCCAGGGTATCCAGATGGTCGGCGTCGCCTACATTCTCTACCTGGCCTACAAACAGTGGACCGGCAGCGGCGTGTCCATCGACGGGGTCGTTGCCGTGGAAGGCGCACGCAGTCTGTTCGGCAAGGGCTTGCTGACCGGGTTTTCCAACCCCAAGGCGATCATTATGTTCAGCGCCGTGTTCCCACAATTCGCCGGGGCCGGGGAGCACAACTCGATGGCGGACATCGCTATCCTCGGGCTGACCTTTCTATTGCTGCAGTTCGCCAGCGGCTGCCTGTATGGCTATTTTGGCCAGCGCATCAAGCCGGTGCTGGAAAACCCCCGGCGGCGGGTCTGGTTGCAACGGATCACGGCATTGTTGTTGCTGGGCGTCGCCGGGATGCTGGCGCGGGGCTTTTCCCACTGACGGCGCTGAGCTTACAAGGGGTAGTGGCGATATGCTGTTGCCCTGATAGACTCCAGGCACCTACCCAGGATCGCACCTCACCATGCCAGCCGCCGGAGGAAATGGAGTTCCGCTCGCTACCCGCTTGTACAAAACCCGCACGTTGGGGCTGACACTTGGCTTTGCCTGCGTGGCCTTCGGCATGTCCGCGTTGAACCCACCGCTTTGGGTGTGGGTGTTGATGCTGATCAACGGCTTTGTCTGGCCGCACCTGGCTTATCAATGGGCACGCCGCACCGCCAACACATTGCGTTGCGAGCGCCACAACCTGCTGTTCGATTCGTTTTGCGGTGGCTTCTGGGTCGGTGCCATGCACTTCAACCCACTGCCCAGCGTCACCACCTTGTCGATGATGACCATGAACAATGTGGCCATCGGTGGTCCCCGTTTCATGCTGGCGGGCTGGGTGGCGCAGGTGTTGGGCGTCGGCGTGTCGCTGCTGATCTTCACCCCGGCGTTCATCGGCATAACCAGCCAGGCGCAGTTGTATGCCTGTTTACCGATCCTGGTGCTGTATCCGCTGGCCCTGGGCTGGATTTGCTATCGCCAGGCCGTGTCCCTGGCCGGGCACAAGCGTGAGCTGCTGGCCCTGAGTCGCACCGACAGCTTGTCCGGCCTGCTCAACCATGGCGCGTGGAAGGACCATCTGGACATCGAGTTCCAGCGCTGCCACGGCGGGCAGCAGGGCGCGGTGATTGCCCTGATCGACATTGATCATTTCAAAGTGATCAACGACACCTACGGCCATGTCACCGGCGATCTCGTCCTGCGCCAACTCAGTAAAGTGCTGCGCCAGAACCTGCGCGCCACCGACCTGGCCGGACGCTACGGCGGTGACGAGTTCTGCGTGATCCTGCCGGACGTGCCACTCAACCGCGCCACGCAAGTGATGGATACCCTGCGCGATCGCTTCAATGCGCTGGCCTATGCCCAGGACCCGACCCTGCGTGTCAGCTTGAGCATCGGCCTGGCGCCTTATCGGGTCGGGCATAGCGATTCGACCAGTTGGCTCAACGATGCCGACCAGGCGTTATATGACGCCAAGAGCAGCGGGCGCAATCGGGTCAGCGCGGTGCAGGGGCCTTGGTTGAGGTCGGTCTAGTGGGACGGCGTCCCCAGCCAGCAAAAACAAACTGAGGACGTGTTGATTGTCCTATGCATAGAACGAACAACGCCGCGTTTGCCGGCTAGTCCCCAAGGCCCTTGGGACTTATGGTGTAGGCACTTTGGAGGTACACCATGAAAAAACTCATCGGCATCTACACCAGCCCCCGCGCCCACTGGGTCGGCGACGGTTTTCCGGTACGCACGCTGTTTTCCTACGACACCCTGGGCAAGCACATCAGCCCCTTCCTGTTGTTGGACCACGCGGGCCCGGCCGATTTCACCCCGACCACACAGCGTCGCGGTGTCGGCCAGCACCCGCATCGCGGCTTTGAAACCGTGACCATCGTCTACGACGGCGAAGTCGAGCACCGCGACTCCACCGGGGCTGGCGGCACGATCGGCCCCGGCGACGTGCAATGGATGACCGCCGCCAAGGGCATCCTCCACGAAGAGTTCCACTCCGAAGCCTTCGCCCGTAGCGGCGGGGTGCTGGAGATGGTGCAACTGTGGGTCAACCTGCCGGCCAAGGACAAAATGGCCGACGCCGGTTACCAGACGATTGTCGACAGCGATATTCCGCTGCTGCCGCTGGCCAATGAGGCTGGCCAGCTGCGCCTGATTGCCGGTGAGTTCGCAGGCACCAAAGGCCCGGCGCGCACCTTCACGCCGATCGACGTGTGGGACCTGCGCCTCAACGCCGGCAAGGCGCTGACCCTGGACCTGCACGCCGGGCGGAACACGGCGCTGGTGATCCTGCGCGGCACGGTGCTGGTCAATGGCGAAGAAATCGCGCGCCAGGGGCAATTGGCACTGTTTGAGCGCGACGGCACGCAACTGTCGCTGGAATCCAGCGACGACGCCAGGGTGCTGTTGCTCAGTGGCGAACCGATCGACGAGCCTATCGTCGGCCATGGTCCGTTCGTGATGAATACTGAGCAGGAGATCCATCAGGCGTTTGCTGATTTTAACTCCGGTCATTTCGGGCAGATGCAGCACTGAAAGGCTGACGCCAAGCCTAATGTGGGAGCGGGCAAGCCCCCACATGCGTAATTGCATGGACTTGACCCGTGAGGCCGAGAGTGGTCGTTATGCTGTAAACGTTCGGCGGCGATCATGAGTTCGAACCGGCAGACTCTTCTTTGCGGACATGATCCGTATGCTTCCTTGGAATATGCTTACAAGCCTGCCGACGCAACTTTCTATTTTCCGGCTTCTTGGTCAGCTTCGAAAATCAAGCTCGGGGATGGGCCGCGAGCCTTTGCGAACCACCACAGGGCAAATGCCCCAAGAATAGTCGTTAACACGGCCAAAATCAGGATTACGGTCTGGGTGCCCAAGGGCGCAGCTAACAAAGCCACCAGTAAACCTGCCAGAGGCTGGGACATGTTGTTCAGCAGCGTGATCACACCTACCGTCTTGCCGAAGTCCTGAGGCGGTATCACCTGCTGCCGGATAGTGCGTATGTAGACGTTGAACATTTTGTCGAAGCCTGCGATCAACAGGAAACCCAGCACATAGCCGAGCAGACTCGGACTCAGGGCGCTGATGAATGCCCCCGTTGCGATCATCGAATATCCGACACCCCCGAGGACTCGCAGAGGCAGCACCACCCGAGCGAGAAGGAACAGGATCACGATTGTTGTCACCGCACCCGCCGCCTGAAGCCCTGCATAGCTATCCTTGCCGGCGCTGTACTGGCCGATCACCATGGCCGCCGAAGTTGCCAAGGTGACACCAACGATCAGGTTGACGCCTACCGCCAGAATGATGATTTTTTTCAATTCCGCCAGGCTACGGATATGCCCAAAAGCGATCCGCAAGGGCTGCAGCCAGATGTCTTGATGCTGCTCGAACACCTCTAGCGTCATACGGCCAAGACGTTGCCACGCCAGCATGCTCATGTCTGCCAGCAGGAACAATCCGGCGATCCAAAGCACCACCCAGTGCCAAGCCCAAACCTCAAGCATCAGTGCCGCCACCAGAGGCCCGAGGACCAGTCCCGTCTGGTCGGCGATCTGGGAGTAGGACAACGTCTTGGTGTAGCTGTAGTGCTGGAAGATATGCGGCATCAGCACTTCGCGAGCCATGATGCCTTGCGTGGTCAGCACTCCGCACAGTGCCGACAGCACCACTATCCAACCGATGCCACCAAAGATTCCGTAGAGCACCACCCCCAGCACACAGAGCCATGCCCGGTAGACCTGACTGATATGCAGGATCTTAATAGGCGGGTACTTGTCGCACAGCGCGCCGCACAGCGGGAACGCGAGAAATCGCGGCAGCGATTCGACGAAAAATGCTAGCCCTGCCCATGAAGCGCTGTTGGTGGTCTGGAACACCACCAGCGGCACAATAAACAACAGGATCTGATCCGCCAGCCTCGATAGAAAGAGCGCGATAAAAAAGGCGAGGTAATCCTTACGCATAGGGAACTCCTTTGTGTAAGCGACGTGGCATAGCGGTCTGAAGAAACATCAGTATGAGTTTACAAGGTGTCTAGATAATCCGGCGCGATGCAAACGCCTGGTCGGTGCTGATGCAATCAGGTGGTCAGATACGGTGCAATTTCCCACCCGCATTTTGCTCCGCGCTATACCCCCACATCCCCATTTCATGCGATCTTCTCGGCATTCACCCTGGAGTCGCCTGGATGCCCTCATTTATCGCTGATCACCCCATGTTGTGCGCCCTGGCGCTGATCTTTATCGACATCGGTGTGTGGCGCTTGATTTCCGCTGAGCTGGCCAATTGGAAGCTGGCGGCGCGGTTGGTGATTTTTGCGGTGTTCAGCGCCGTGTTGTTCAACGACGGCATGAACCCGATGCTCGTCGCGCCGTATGCCGACAACACCGCGCTGCACCTGGCCGCCACCGCGTTGCAGATCGGTTGGTGGCTGTTCGCGGCGCGGACCCTGACGGTGTTGCTCGGCGCGGTGATGATGCAGCGCGTGGGCCACACCGGTCGGCTGTTGCAGGACCTGCTGGGCGCGGTGATTTTCCTGATTGCGATCATCGCCGCCATGGCCTACGTGCTCGACCTGCCGGTCAAGGGCGTGCTCGCCACCTCCGGTGCGGTGGCGATCATCGTCGGCCTGGCGCTGCAAAGCACCCTCAGCGATGTGTTTTCCGGGATCGTGCTCAACACCACCAAGCCGTACCAGCTCGATGACTGGATTTCCATCGACGGCACCGAGGGGCGCGTCACCGATATTGATTGGCGCGCTACGCGGTTGCAGACCTCCCAGGGCAGCATGGCGGTGATCCCCAATTCGTTGGCGGCCAAGGCCAAGATCGTCAACTTTTCGCGCCCGGCGGATATGTTCGGGCTGTCGGTCAGCCTGCAAGTCAGCCCCCACGCCCGCCCGCAGACGGTGATCGAGGCGCTGGAGCGGGCGATGCAAGGGTGCCGGCTGCTGCTGGCCAAACCGGCGCCGAGCGTGGCGTTCAAAACCTCGGCCAGCGACGGCGTGGAGTATGAAATCAGCGGCTTTGTGCCGTCGATGCCGCTCAAGCGCGAAGTGCGCAACCAGCTGTACGACCTGGCTTTCCGGCACTTGCAGGCGGCGGGCGTCGGTTTGCTGTCTGCCACCGAAAGCAGCGCGCCGCCGGCGCTGTCGGGGGCGCGGGCGTTGCTGGAGCGCTCGTCGATTTTCTCCACCCTGCGCCAGGAAGAGAAAGACACCTTCAGCCAGAACATGACCCTGCACAGCTATCGTGCCGGCGCGGTGATCCTGCCGGCGGGGGAGGTCAGCGATCATTTGTTTATCGTCGAATCCGGCGTGGTCTCGGTGATGCTGGACAAGGCTGGGCACATGTTCGAAGCCGGGCGCATGGGGCCGGGGGAGGTGATCGGCGAGGCTGGGATCTTGTCCGACGAGGCCACGCTGGCGGACTTTCGCGCCAAGACCTTCTGCACCCTCTATCGCATCGAGAAGGAATACCTCAAGCCGTGCCTGGATGCGCGGCATGACATCGGCGAAGCGATGAAAGCGCTGCTGGATTTCCGCATACATGCGGCGCAGACCCTGGCCCAGGAAGCACCGGTGGTGCCGGTGAAGAAGGGGTTCCTGCAGTGGTTGCGCAAACGCCGGCTGTAGTGCGATCAGGGTGCCGGGGCGAGGCGGCAACGCTCGTCGAAATCCTCGGCCAACTGCGCCAGCGTCACATCCCCCAGCCGCGCCAGTAACAGTGCCTGGGCCTGGTCGAACGCGTCGCTCAGTGCCGCGTTCACTGCCTGTTCCACCAGGCATTGCGGGTGGTCGGTGGACAAGCCGATGGCGAATATCGACGGCGTGCCCAAGGCATTGTGGATATTCAGCAAGGTGATTTCACTCAAGGGTTTGCCCAGGGTCCAGCCGCCCTGATGACCTTTTTCCGAGCGGACATAGCCTTTTTCCTTGAGCAGCCCCAGTGTGCGCCGCACCACCACCGGGTTGGTGCCGAGCATCTGCGCGATGGTCTCCGAGGTGGCGCGCGCTTCATGGCGGTCCATATGGATCAGCACGTGCAGCATGCGCGAGAGGCGGGTGTCGTTTCTCATCAAAAAACCTCAAGTCGATTCGGTCGAAAGTATCCTTCGTAACCCAAAAAGTTGCGAGACACTTGACGTGCTATTTTTACGTAACTTATGGTGTGTCGTGAAAGCGCGCGGATAACCGCGCGCACCTGACAAGGGGCACTTTCATGATGCATGACGTCATTATCGTGGGCGGCAGCTATGCCGGCTTGTCCGCCGGCCTGCAATTGGCGCGGGCACGACGCAAGGTTCTGGTGATCGACGCGGGGCAGCGGCGCAATCGGTTTGCCGCCACCGCCCATGGCTTTCTCGGCCAGGACGGCCAGGCGCCGGACGTCATTGCCGCCGAAGGTCGCAGCCAATTGATGGAGTATCCGAGCGTCACCTGGGTGCAGGACAGCGTATTACAGGCGGCTACGGCGCCGGGCGGTTTCAGGCTACACACGCAATACAACGGCGGATTCGAGGGGCGACGCCTGATCCTCGCCACCGGGGTGGTGGACGAATTGCCCGCCCTCGAAGGCTTGGCGGAACGCTGGGGCAAGCACGTGTTTCATTGCCCTTACTGCCACGGCTATGAGCTGGATCAAGGCCGCATCGGTGTGTTGGCCACCTCGCCGCTGGCGATGCACCATGCGCTGATGTTGCCGGACTGGGGCAGCACCACCTTGTTCACCAACGGCGTGTTCACCCCGGATGCCGAGCAACAGGCGCAGTTGGATCGGCGCGGGGTCCGCGTGGAGCGCACCGCGGTGACACGGATCAGCGGTGAGCGCGTGGCTCTGGAACTGGCTGATGGCCGTGTGATTCAGCTGGACGGCGTATTCACGATGTCCCGCACTCGCCTCAGCCCCTTGGCCGAGCAGTTGGGCTGTGTGCTGGCCGACGGCCCCACCGGCCCGTACCTGCACACCAACGAAACCCGCCAGACCTCCGTGGCCGGCGTGTTTGCCTGTGGCGATGCGTCCCTTGCCGCCGGTTCCGTGGCGCTGGCGGTGGCCGAGGGCGTGCGCGCCGGGGTGGGCGCGCACGTTTCGTTGATTCACGGTTGAGGCTGGCCGGGATCGGCGCTCAGCGCACCAGGCACGGGCGCTTGTTATCGAAACTCCAACCGGGGATCAGGAACTGCATGGCCACGCTGTCATTGCGCGCACCCAGGCCCATGTCTTTGTAGCGTTCGTGGGCCTGGGCCACCGCGTCCATGTCGATCTCGACGCCCAGCCCCGGCTTGGTCGGCACCTGGATGTGACCGTCGACAATCTGCAATGGCGCCTTGGTCAGGCGCTGGCCGTCCTGCCAGATCCAGTGGGTGTCGATCGCAGTGATGTCGCCCGGTGCGGCGGCGGCCACCTGGGTGAACATCGCCAGGGAAATATCGAAGTGATTGTTGGAATGCGAGCCCCAGGTCAGGCCCCATTCATGGCACATCTGCGCCACGCGCACCGAGCCTTGCATCGTCCAGAAGTGCGGGTCGGCGAGGGGAATGTCCACCGATTGCAGCTGGATCGCGTGGCCCATTTCGCGCCAGTCGGTGGCGATCATATTGGTGGCGGTGGGCAGGCCGGTGGCGCGGCGGAATTCAGCCATGACTTCGCGGCCCGAATAGCCGTTTTCCGCGCCGCATGGGTCTTCGGCGTAGGCCAATACGTGATGCTGGTCGCGGCACAGGGCGATGGCTTCCTTGAGTGACCAGGCGCCGTTCGGGTCCAGGGTGATGCGTGCGTCGGGGAAGCGCTCGGCGAGGGCCGTGACCGCTTCGATTTCTTCGGCGCCGCGCAACACGCCGCCTTTGAGCTTGAAGTCGTTGAAGCCGTACTTGGCCTGGGCGGCTTCGGCCAGGCGCACGATGGCGTCCGGGGTCAGGGCCGGTTCATGGCGCAGGCGGCACCAATCGTCACCATCGGCTTCGCTGCGGTAGGCCAGGTCGGTCTGCTGGCGGTCGCCGATGTAGAACAGGTAGCCGAGCATCTTCACCGCGTCGCGCTGCTGGCCTTCGCCGAGCAGGGCGGCCACCGGCACTTCAAGGAACTGGCCGAGCAGATCGAGCAGCGCCGCTTCCATCGCGGTGACGGCGTGGATGGTGATGCGCAGGTCGAACGTCTGCAGGCCACGGCCGCCGCTGTCGCGGGCGGCAAAGGTGCGGCGCATGGCATTGAGAATGCTCTGGTACGCGCCGATCGGCTTGCCGATCACCAGGCTGCGCGCGTCTTCCAGGGTTTCGCGGATGCGTTCGCCGCCCGGTACTTCGCCCATGCCGATGTGCCCGGCGCTGTCCTTGAGAATCACGATATTGCGCGTGAAAAACGGCCCGTGGGCGCCGCTGAGGTTGAGCAGCATGCTGTCGTGGCCGGCCACCGGGATCACTTGCAGGTGGGTGACGATGGGGGCATGGCTGGCGTGGTGCTGGTGTTCTGTATTCATCAAAACGCTTCCTTATTTGCTCAGGACGGGGGCGGGGTGCAGCACGCTCGGGCTCTGGGCGCCGGGCCGGGTCTTGGCGAAGAACACCAGGATCGCCGCGAGGATCGAGGTGCCGGCCAGCCCATACAAACCACCCTGGATCGACCCGGTGGTCTGCTCCAGAAAGCCGAAGGTGGTGGGCGCGACAAACCCGCCGAGGTTGCCGATGGAGTTGATCAGCGCGATCACCGCCGCGGCGATGCGCGCATCCAGGTAGCCCTGGGGGATCGGCCAGAACAGCGACGATGCCGACTTGAACCCGATCGCCGCAAAACAGATGGCGACAAAGGCAAAGCCCGGCCCGCCGGTGGTGGAGAAAAACATTCCCGCCGCGGCAATCAACAGCGCCGTGGCCACCCACGCCTGTTGATGCTTGTACTTGCCGGCCAGGGCCGCGAACGAATACATGGCGATGATCGAAATCAGCCAGGGAATGGAATTGTAGAAACCCACCTGGATGTCACTCAGGTCGCCCATCTTCTTGATGATGCTCGGCAGCCAGAATGTGGCGGCATAGATAGTCAGCTGGATGCAGAAATACAGGGCGCAGAACAGCATGATCTGGCGGTCCTTGAGCAGCGCGCCCAGGCTCGGCTTGACCGTCGTGGCGGCGTCACGCTCGCGTTGTTCGCGCTCGATCTCGCCCACCAGCGCGTCCTGTTCGGCGCGGCTGAGCCACTTGGCGTCATGGGGTTTGGAGTCGAGCCAGAACCACACGAAAAAGCACAACAGCACCGAGGCCATGCCTTCGATGATGTACATCCATTGCCAGCCGTGCAGGCCCAGCCCGCTGATTTGCAGCAGCACGCCGGACAGCGGGCCGGAGATCAGCGAGGCCAGGGCCGAGCCGCTGAGGAAGATCGCAATCGCCTTGCCGCGCTCCACCCCGGGCAGCCAGCGGGTGAAGTAGTAGATCACCCCCGGAAAGAACCCGGCCTCGGCCACGCCCAGCAGAAAACGCAGGATATAGAAGTGGGTTTCGTTCTGGATAAAGGCCATCAGCGTCGCGGTGATGCCCCAGGTGAACATGATGCGGGTCAGCCAGATACGCGCGCCGACTTTTTGCAGCAGCAGGTTGGAGGGCACTTCGAACAACGCATAGCCGATGAAGAACAAGCCGGCGCCGAAACCGTAAGCGGCCGCGCCGATGCCCAGGTCGTGTTCCATGTGGGTGCGGACAAAGCCGATGTTGACGCGGTCGATGTAGTTGACGATGAACATGATCACGAACAGTGGCAGCACATGCTGCTTCACCTTCTTGATCGCGCGGGCCAGGACGGGGTCGAGGGCAGGCGCAGCTGTCGCAGGGTTGGAAGCGGTCACGGGGTAGAACTCCCACGGATTATTGTTGTGCGGGGATGGGTTCAGGGCTGCCGGGGGTGCCTGGCAACTTGATAGACATCATACAACTGCTTTTTTCCGCGTCGCAACGTAAATTTTGGCTGTACGAGCACGCGAAAGGGCTTGTATTCCTGTTTTACAGGCGCCATAGCGCATGAAATCAATCGCGCTGATGCAATCGCAGGTAAGCTGGCTTCCATGAAAACGCGGCGCAGTTGTAGCGGAATTTGTTTGTTGTCATACAAGTAGGTGGTGCAAGGGGATGTTAGTATTGACCGGGCCCAACCGATGGAATGACCGATGCACAACGACACCCCCCGCAAGCGCTCCCAGGGCCTGGCCCATGACATCGTGACCACGCTGACCCAGCGCATTCTCCTCGGCCAACTGGCGCCGGGCGAGAAGCTGCCCTCCGAGTCGGCCATCGTCGGCGAGTACGGTGTCAGTCGCACGGTGGTGCGTGAGGCGCTGTCGAAGTTGCAGGCGGCAGGGCTGGTGGAAACCCGGCACGGGGTGGGCACCTTTGTGCTGGCGCGGGACCAGCGCCAGGGCCTGCACCTGAACCACGACACCGCCGTCAGCGTGCGCGGCATCCTCGAGTTGCGCCTGGGCCTGGAAACCCAGGCCGCCGCCCTGGCCGCGCTGCGCCGCAGCGAGGCGCAGTTGCAGCACATGCGCGAGGCCCTCGACGACTACCAGGCCTCGCTGGCCAACAACGACAGCAGCGTCGAACCCGACGTGCGCTTCCATCAGTTGATTGCCCAGGCCACCGGCAACACCTACTTCACCGATGTGATCCAGCACCTGGGCAACTCGGTGATCCCGCGCACGCGCATCAACGCCGAAGAGCGCGGCAATACCGACCTGATGAAGCTGGGCCAGTTGGCCAACCTGGAACACGAGGCGATCCTCAACGCCATCCGTCGCCAGGACCCCGACGCCGCCCGCGCCGCGATGTTGTTGCACCTGAGCAACAGCCTGGAACGCATGACCGGCGAGTAGCAGGGGCATTTTCTTCAATACCCGGCTCGCCGGGGGGTTTACCGTGGCCCCTGTTCATCACCACAACAGGGAACCGCAATGAGCTTGATCCTTTCCATGGCCGCCTTCGCGTTGGCCACCTCCATCACACCGGGCCCGGTGAATGTGGTCGCCCTCAGTTCGGGCGCGCGCTTCGGTTTTGTCGCCAGCCAGAAGCACGTGTTCGGTGCCGCCACCGGCTTCACGCTATTGCTGGTGCTGATCGGCCTGGGGCTGCATGAAGTGCTGCTGCGCTGGCCCATTCTGACTCAGTTGATCCAGTGGGGCGGGGTCGCCTTCCTGCTGTACATGGCCTGGAAACTTGCGGTGGACGATGGCCGGCTGGACGCCGAAGGCACCGCAACGGCACCGTCGATGCTCTACGGCGCGATCATGCAATGGCTGAACCCCAAAGCCTGGCTGGCCTGCGTGGCGGGGATGGGGTTGTTTGTCGCGGATGGCGACGCCCGGCAGGTGTGGCTGTTTGCGGCGCTCTACCTGGTGATCTGCTACCTGTCGGTAGCCTGCTGGGCCTACGCCGGCACGTTTTTGCGCCGTTACCTCGGCAACGCGCAGGGCGTGCGGGTGTTCAACCGTTCGATGGCCGCGTTGCTGGTGGCCAGTGTGGGTTATTTGCTGATGGCTTGAGCAAGTCGCGGTACTGCCCCGGCGTGGCGGCGAAGTGCAGCTTGAAGGTGCGCTGGAAGTGCGCCTGGTCGGAAAAGCCGGCGGCCAGGGCGACGTCGGCGATCAGTTCGCCGTTGCGCAATTGGGTGCGGGCGAACTGGATGCGCCGGTTCACCAGAAACGCATGGGGCGTCAAGCCGTAATACTGCTTGAAGGCGCGGATCAGATAAGACGGCGACAGCTCGGCCGCCAGGCAGATGTCTTCGAGTTTCAAGGCCTGGGTGCAGTGTTCGCGGATGTACTCGGCGGCGCGTTCCAGCTTGTGATTGACCTCCCGCACCGGCGTGTTCGAAGGGTTCAGGCGCTGCTGCACCTCACTGAAATAACTCACCAGCATGCTCTGTTTTTGCAGGAGTTCGGCGTGCTCATCCAACAGCGTCCGGTACAGCTCGATCAGGCCGTTGTACAGCACCGGGTCGCGGGTATAGGGCGTATTGAACGGTCGATAACCCTGGTCGGTGCTGAAGCCCAACTGGTATTGCAGGTCCGTCAGCCAGGGCGTGTCGAGGTAGAGCATGTGATACGACCAGGGTTGGTCGTGGATCGGGTTGCACGCATGCACATCGCCGGGGTTCATCAGCACCACCGTGCCGGCGCTGATCTGGAAGGTGTCCGCGCCGTAGTGGTAATAGCTGCGCCCGGTGGTGATCGCGCCGATGGAGAAATGCTCGTGGGCGTGGCGGGTGTAGGTGACCTTGCGCCCATCGGCGATGGTCCGCGCTTCGATGAACGGCAAGCGCTCGTCGCGCCAGAAGCGCGGCGCTTGCGCGGGGTGAGTGGCGGTGTTCAGCGACATGGCGGCGGCTCCATCCCTCGGGAGATCGAGGGAGGATCATTGCACAGACTGCCTGGGCCGTCAGCCTAGAAGTCCCATTTAGTCGCCAGTTGCAGGCTGCGCGGTTCGCCGTAGAACCCGGTGCCGAAGTTGCCCAGGCCCGTGTAGTACTTTTTATCGAACAGGTTCTTCACGTTAAGCGTGGTGCTCAGGTGCTCGTTGAAGCGGTAGCGGGCCATCAGGTCGACCAGGTAGTAACTGTCCTGGGTGATGCGTGCGTTCTGGCCGAAGTTGACCGTGTCGTTCGGGTCGGGTTGGAACACGTTGCCGAAGAACTCGCTCTGCCAATTCACGCCACCGCCCACGGTGACATGCTCCAGCGCGCCGGGCAGGCGATAGCTACTGAACAGGCGCACCACCTGCTGCGGCGTGGTGGTTTGCAGCACCGAGCTGTACACATAACCGTTGTTGGCATCGCGGGTGTGCTGGTAGGTGTAGCCGGCCGAGATGTTCCAGCCGTCCAGCACTTCACCCGACAGTTGCGCCTCGAAGCCCTTGGTGGTGGCGCCGGCAATCGGGCGGTACACCGAATCGGTCTCGAAGCCCGACACGTACTCGGCGACATTGTCCTGCTCGATGCGGAACGCGGCAAAACTGGCATTCAGGCGGCCGTCGTAGAACGCTGCCTTGAGCCCGGCTTCATAGGTGGCGCCTTCGATCGGATCGAGCAGTTTGCGGTCGGCGTCCTTGCTGCTTTGCGGGCGGTAGATCTGGGTGTAGCTGGTGTACACCGACCAGGTGTCGTTGAGGTCGTAGACGATTCCGGCATACGGCGTGACCACGCCGCTCTGGCGGTAGGTGGTGCGATTGTCGGCCTTGGTCGGGTCATAGAAATCGGTGGTGTCGGTGCCGCTGAACGTGCTGACGCGCGTGCCGAGGATCACTGACAAATCGTCCGTGGGTTTCAAGCGCGTGGCCAGGTAGGCGCCGGTCTGGCGTTGCACGATATCGTTCTGGCCGCTGCGCGGGATATCCGGTTTGGCGTACTCGCCGTGCCAGTCGAAAATGCTGCCGCCCACGGCGGGGTAAATCGAACCGTAGACCGGCACGTCCTGCTTCGAGCGGGTGGCCATAAAGCCCATGATCAGCTCGTGCTCGCGGCCAAACAGGTTGAACGGCCCGCTGAGATTGACGTCCAGGGTGTTCTGTAACTGGTCGCCCTTGTACTTGCCCATGAACATGTACATGCCGTCGCCGCTGACCGGGTCCGGGTTGCCGCCGCTGGCGGAGGCGAGCAGGGTGTCGTGCTGACTGCGCTTGCGGTCGAGGCTGACCTTGAGCGACCAGTCGTTCGCCAACTGCTGTTGCACCGAGGCGAACAGCGTCTGGTTCTGGAAGTCGCGGCGGCTCCAGTCGGCCGCCGGGTTGAACGAGCGCGAGAAGTGCGTGCGCGAGCCGTCGCTGAAGAACATCGGGAAACCGGTCCAGCTGGCGCCACGGGAGCGGGTGTCTTGCTGGTCGATACCGAAGGTCAGCAGGGTGTCGGGCGTAAGGTCCGCTTCAAGGATGCCGTAGCCGATGTCCTTGGTGTGCTGGTAGTGATCGAGATACGACTGGCGGTCCTGATACACGCCGACAAAGCGTCCGCGCAGATTGCCCGACTCGGTCAAGGGGCCGGAAATATCGCCTTCGGTGCGGTAGTTGTCCCAGGAGCCGAAGGTCTGGGTGACCGAGGCCTTGAATTCCCGCGTGGGCTTTTTGCGGATCAGGTTGACCGTGGCCGACGGGTCGCCGGAACCGCTGAGCAGGCCGGCCGAGCCCTTGATGATTTCCAGGTGGTCGTACACTGCCATGTCGGTGCTGGTGGTGCCGTAGTCGTACACGCCGTCATAGGTGGCGTTGACGCCGTCGTACTGGAAATTGGTGATCGGCAGGCCACGGCTGGAGAACTCCCAGCGTTCGCTGTCGTAGTTCTGCACGCTCACGCCGGGGGCGCGGCGCAGGGTGTCGGCGATGCTGTTGGAGCCCTGGTCGTCCATCTGCTGGCGGGTGATCACCGTGACCGACTGCGGGGTGTCGCGCATCGACAGCGGCAGGCCGGTGGCCGAGGCCATGACACCGGTAGTGTAGGCATGGGTGTCTTCGGTGATAGCGCCCAGGCCCTGGCCGGAAATCGTCGTGGCGCCCAGCTCCAGCGCGCCGCTGTGGGCGGGGATCAGCTCCAGCACGTAACCGTTGTTGCCTTGGGGCAGCGCCTGCAAACCGCTGCCCTGCAACAGGTGCTGCAAACCGCTGGTCGGGGTATAGCTGCCGTTCAGGCCGGGGCTGGTTTTACCGGCGGCGAGGCTGTTATGGCCGGCGATGAACATTCCGGACTGTTCGGCGAAGCTGTTCAGCACGGCGACCAGGGCGCCGCCCGCGATGCGATAACTGCGCGCGGCTTCCTGGGTCGAGGTCGGCTCGGCGGCGTACAGCGTCGGCGCGCCGAGGCAAAGCAGGGAGGTGGCCAGCGCCAGTGGGCGCAGCGCGAAGCGAGCAGGTTGCGGCATGGAGGTGTCCCTTTGGATCAAGTCGATCTGCGAGTTGAAAGCGTCTGCAGGGTTAACCGAACGAGTGTCGAAAAAGGGAACTGGCGGGTGAAATTTTTTACTGCGGCCCGACGCTGACCCACCACGGCATCGGCCGCTCGACCCGAATTGGCAGCGCGGCTTGCAGCAGGTGCAGGGCCTGGTCGCTGTCCTTGAGCGGGAACGAACCCATCACCGGCAGCTGCGCCACGGCCGGGTCGCAGCCCAGGTGGCCGGGGCTATAGCGGTTGAGTTCGGCGATCAACTCGCCGAGCGGCAGGTTGTCCGCCAGCAGCACGCCACGGCTCCAGGCTTCACGGGCCGGGGAGGCGACGCTGGCGGTGTTGAAGTGGTTGCGGGTAAATGTCAGCTGTTGGCCGGTGTCGACAATCCGTGGGTGCGGGTTGAGCGTACTGACCCGCACCCGACCCTCGAATACCGTGAGCTGGGTATGTTCATCGCCTTGCACCACGCTGAAGCGCGTGCCCAGCGCCTGCAGCCGGCCTTGTTCGGTGTCCACCAGGAACGGACGGTTGGGGTCCTTGGCGGTGTCGATCAACACTTCGCCAAAGCGCAGGCGCAGCAAGCGTTGCGCGGCATCGAAGCGCACATCCAGCGCGCTCAGTGCGTTCAACCACACATGGCTGCCATCGGTCAGCAGCGCGTCGCGGGTCTCGCCGTTGGCGGTTGCATAGTCGGCACTCCAGCCGCTTGCCAGGCGGGGCAGGGGGCTGTGGCGCCAAGTGCCCCAGGCCAGTGTCGAGCCGACACCCAGCACCAGCAGGGTCTTGAGCGTCTGGCGCCGCGAGCTGCGCAAGGCCCGGCTGGCGCCATGGGGTTGCTCCAGCAACGGCGCAAAACGCTGGCTGACGCGCTGCACGTACTGCCAGGCCGCCAGGTGCTCGGGGCTTTGCGCGACCCAGGTTTGCCAGCGCAACTGTTCGAGCGCACCGCCTGGGGCCTGCAGGCGCACGTACCAGTGCGCAGCCTGCTCCAGGCTGGCGTGGCTGAGCTGGCCGGGGCGGCTCATTGCACCAGCATCCCGTCGAGTTCGGCTTCCAGAATCGCGCAGTGCAGCAGGGCCTGGGCCATGTACTTCTTGACCATGCGCTCGCACACGCCGAGCTGTACGGCGATCTGCTTGTAGGGCAGGCCGTGCAAGTGCGCGAGTAAAAAGGCCTCGCTGACCTTCTTCGGCAGGCGCGCGAGCATCGTGTCCACTTCGTAGAGGGTTTCGACGATGATCGCCCGCTGCTCCGGCGACGGCTGCTGCGCTTCCGGGCGTTCGGCCAGGGTTTGCAGCCAGGCGCGTTCCAGTTGGCGGCGGCGCCAGTGGTCGATACACAGGCCACGGGCGATGGTGGCCAGGTAGGAGCGTTGGCCGACGTGATCGGTTTCGGCCAACGGGCGGCCGAGGATGCGGATAAACGTGTCGTGGGCCAGGTCGGCGGCATCCCAGCGGTCGTTCAGGCGCCGCCGCAGCAGGCCGAGCAGCCAGCTGTGGTGGGTGCCATAGAGGTGGGTGAAGGAGGTCGACACACTGTCCATCCAGCGCAAAGGCTTTGGCGTAAATAAGAATTGCTCGCGATTAAACCAGAGCGTCGGGTTGTGCGCAAATGATATTGGTTTGCTTTTGGGAGGCTGTATCGATGGATTGAAGAAATCAGCTCGGGCATCAAGAACCTGGATACCCAGGCCATCATCTATTCACTCGTCGGTACCGGCACGTTGATCTCCAACGAGTGAACGCCTGAATCTCACAGCTGTTTCGACAGAAACACCCGGCTGTTGCCCTCGGGTTCACAGGCGATTTCGCCAAACCGCACCCAGCCGTTCTTCTCATAGAACCCCGGCGCCTGGAAGCTGATGGTGTAGAGCACGGCATTGCGACAACCGCGGCGTCGGGCTTCGTCTTCGAAGGCGCGCAGCAATCGGCTACCGATGCCGGAACCGCGCAGGGTCTCGGGCAAGTGGAAGAGGTCGAGGAAGGCCATGCCGAATGCGCTCCGGCCGGTGATGCCGCCGAGCACCTGCTGGGTGTGCGGGTCTTTGACCAGCACGCTCAGCGGGCGCCGGTCATGGTAGCCGGTGGCTTGTTCGTTGAACGCCGCCAGGCCGTTGCCGAGGATGCGTTCGGCGTCGGGGTTGGGCTGGTCGCTGATTTCAATGAGAGGAGGCTGCATCGCGCTGGATTCCTTGTGGCCCGTTGTCCGACAAGCGTCTAGACAGTTCTTTATACGATTGAGTGTGGGCGTGATCAGGGGTTTTCGAGCAATAAAGCGCGTACCTCCTCTTCCTGCAACTGCTTTTCCCTGGCTTCCTGGCGCGCCTGCTCCTCGGCGCGTTGCTTGGCCTCCCGGCGGAACTGGTCGACGGATAAGTTTCTGAGGTGCTCGATGTCCTGCGCAGTGGCACCGAATGCAACCGGCACCATGGCCATCAACGGGGCTGCGATCAAAGAGGAGGTCAACAAGCGGCTGATACGTGCCCTGGACATCAAAGCAGTCCGAGTCAATTCGTGGTGCCTTGTTGGGCGCTGCAACAGGGATAAGTTCCCAGGGTGGCTATTAAAAGGCCATCACCATCTCATGCCACGCCATCCCGCCATGATCCGACGCCGACGGCTGCACATAGCGGTAGCCCAGGCGCGTGTACAACGCCACATGGCGGTCCTTGCACATCAAGTGAATCGTCTGCTTGCCCAGCGCGCGCATGCGCTGCACAAACTCGCGCATCAACGCGGTGGAATAGCCCTTGCCCTGGTGCGCCGGGGCGACCACCACCGACATGATCACCACATTCGGCGCCTCGGCCGCATGGCCGACCAACTCCTTGAACGCCTCATCCGACATCACCACCTTGTGGGCGCAGCCGCTGTTGATGAAGCCCACCACCTCGCCATCTGCCTCCAGGATCAAAAAGCCTTGCGGGTATTGCGCAATGCGCGTGGCGATCTTTTCCAGGGTCGCGGCTTCGTCGCCTTCGTAGGCAGTGGTTTCGATGTCGAAGCAATGGGCGGCGTCGCTGGGGAGGGCGTTGCGAAAGGAGAGGGCGGGCATGCGGTTTCCTCGGAGGGTAAGCGAAAGGCCACATGATAGCCGGGTGTCAATAGCGCCGCCATTGTGGCCTCTGGGTCGACACAGGATGTTCGGCCAGCGTGGTTTAACGGGGCCAAGTGACGGGGCGTGGTGACCGTCCAACTGCTGGAGGCCGGACTCGGTCAACTGTGGGAGCTGTCGAGCCCCAGCGAGGCTGCGATGGCGGCGGTACAAACGCCATCAAATCCACTTCGTCCGCCAACTTCCAGTTCACCAGAAAACCCGCCAAAGCGGGTTTCCTCAGCACTTACATCACATCAACTCACCGCAGGCGAATCGTAAGTGTCTGCCGAAGTCACCTTGCATAAGCTGAGATTCATTAGGAAGGGCTTCGCAGAGAGCTGTAGGCAGGTTTGGACTGCAATCAGTTGCTGGTCGAGGCTCGTTTCAGCACACTCGGCCTGCTGCCCTAGCCAAAGGAGATGAGATTACATGAACGATCAATCTGGCCCTATCCCGCTTGTTATCCTTGACGTTCAAGATGCCATTGATCGCCCGAACTGGGATGGCAAAAATAATCCTGACTATCTGCTGGTCATCCTGCGCCTTCTCAATCACTGGCGATCAATCGGTTGGCCGGTTGTTCATGTGAAGCACGATGAGCAGACTCCTACATCCAGCTATTACGTCCATGGCCCATGGAATGGCATTAAGAAGGACGTTGCCCCGATAAAGGGAGAAACCGTCGTCACCAAACAGGAAAATTGCGCGTTCATTGGCACCGAATTAGACGCCGTTCTTAAACGGATGCAGGTAAAGCGATTGGTGCTGACGGGTGTTGTCATTCACAACAGCATGGATGCCACGGTCCGTGCGGGAAAAGCACTCGGATACAGCATCATCCTTCCCTCAGACGCGACGACAGCCGTGCCCGTCATCGGGGCGCATGGAAAATCATGGGACGCCACAACCGTCCATGAATTGACCTTGGCTATATTGGGTGATGAGTATGCCGATGTCATGTCATCGGATGAAGTGGTCGCACAGTTCACCCTATGACGTTATGGGGTACCCACCGATGCGGTAGCAGCGGACCTACTCAGCCTTGAGTGCCGAAAAAAAGGCGTGGTGACCGTCCAACTGCTGGAGGCCGGACTCGGTCAACGGTGGGAGCTGTCGAGCCCCAGCGAGGCTGCGATGGCGGCGGGACAAACACCATCAAATCCACTTCACTCGCCAACTTCCAGTTCACCAGAAACCAGAAAACCCGCCAAAGCGGGTTTCCTCAGCACTTACATCAACTCACCGCAGGCGAATCAAACCCACGCCGCTCCATCACCGTAAACACATCCGCCACATCCTGGACCATGATCCGGGCGGTGTTGGCGACGGTATTGATGTCGTGCTCGGCATAGTCGGACACTTTGGAACAGGCCATCAGGTGCAGGTAGGCGAGCGCGGCATTGAGGCGTTCGCTGGCGCAGGCGTGCAACTCGCTGAGCGGGGCGTCGCTGTCGATCAGCAGGACCGGGTAGTCGGTTGCGGTTTGGGACATGGGGGTGAAGCGGCGGGGCGGATTTTGATTGGTCATGAGGTTCGATTCTATTTGGGTAAAAAGAATCACCACCTTGCTGCTGCGAAACAGATTGGGTGGCAACTGTGCGCGGGTTCGCAGACCAGGAAGAATCACCCCCGGCAGACCCGAAGGTCTCCCACGCACAGCCGCCATAAACGAGGCGCAGGCGGACTTCGCCTGAGGGTCTGATGACTGTGCAGGTTGATTCTATTGTGTAGGGCTGCGAAACCCTGTCGCCGACCAATGCCAGCGACGGGGCGAACTATAAAGTGCGGTTAATCGAGGCGCAACCGACAGGCTGTTTCAAACTCCACTCACCAGCGTCCCCTCCGCCATCCGCCGCTTATACGCACTGTCCCGACTCGCCAACCAGAAATACAACGGCGACGTCACCACCAACCCCACCACCCACGACAAATCCGCGCCGTTGATGTGCTGCGAAATCGGCCCCACGTACAGCGGTGTGTTCATGAACGGAATCTGCACCGCGATCCCCACCGCATAGGCCAGCAGCGCCTGGGGGTTGTAGCGCCCGTAGATCCCGCCGTCCACGCGGAAGATCGATGCAATGTCGTACTTGCCTTTATGGATCGCGTAGAAGTCGATCAGGTTGATCGCCGTCCACGGCACCAGTACCACCAGCAGCACCAGGACCATGTCGACGAAGTGGCCGATAAAGTCTTTCGAGGCAAATACCGCGGCCACCGAACAGGCCGCGAGTACGATGATCGAGATCACGGCGCGGCTTTTCGCGGTGGGGATCCAGCGGTAGGCGAAGGTCTGCACCAGCGTGATGATCGACAGCACCGCACCGTACAGGTTGAGGGCGTTGTGGCTGATCACGCTGAGCAAGAACAGCACCAGCATCAATGGGCCGATGGCGCCGGTGGCGAGTTTGACCGCGTCCATGGTGTCCATGCCCACCGGGGTGGCGAGCACCGCGACGGCGCCGAAGATGAACGACAGGCTCGAACCCAGCGCCGAGCCCAGGTAGGTGGTCCAGAAGGTCGACGCGACGGGTACGTCGGCCGGCAGGTAGCGCGAATAGTCGGAGACGTAGGGCGCGAACGCGATCTGCCACAGCGCCGCCAGGGACACGGTGGCCAGCCAGCCGGAGAGGTTGAAGCTGCCGCGGGTCAGAAAGTCGCTGGTCTGTATATGGCTGAAGATGTAGCCGAAACCCAGCACGATCCCCGCGCCCAGTACCCAGGTGCCGATGCGGTTGAGTACGTGGATGAAGCGGTAGCCGATGATGCCGATGATCCCGGAACCGATGGCGCCGATCACGATGCCCACCGGCACAGGCACGCTGTCGACC
Organism: Pseudomonas sp. K8; assembly: GCF_014889455.1. Classification (NCBI taxonomy): domain Bacteria; kingdom Pseudomonadati; phylum Pseudomonadota; class Gammaproteobacteria; order Pseudomonadales; family Pseudomonadaceae; genus Pseudomonas; species Pseudomonas sp. K8. The sequence continues at coordinate 29,122 of NZ_VJWO01000027.1, read as the reverse complement.
ACGCCGTGCAGGGATTTACCGGCCAGCACGATGTTGGAGGCGAAGAAACCGATGTACATCACCCCGGCGATCACCACCACCAGCAACGCGCCGAGGGAGCCGAATTGTGCGCGGCTCTGGATCATTTGCGGGATGCCCATCTGCGGGCCCTGGGCCGAGTGCAATGCCATCAGCACGCCGCCGACCAGGTGGCCGACGAGGATGGCGACGATGCCCCAGATCAGGTTGAGGTGGAACAGTTGCACGCCCAGCGCACCCGTGACGATCGGCAACGGCGCGATGTTGCCGCCGAACCACAGGGTGAACAGGTCTCTTACCTTTCCGTGGCGATCTTCCGGGGGCACGTATCCAATCGTGTGTTTTTCGATAAGCGGGGCGCTGGATGTTGCAGTGGTAACCATGACGAGCTCCAAGGCAAGGTGAGTACGTTGACGTACTTCGCTGTGCGCCGCTCAGCGGCGCTTTGTTGTTGGAGCGATCATCTGCAATGGGGGCGGGGAGGTAAATTAGTAAGTTTGTTGCTATAGACCTTAAAAAAAGTATCTCGCGTGGCCACGCGCTCCGGTATGTTGCCCGCTTGTGTCCTGGGGCGAAGTCCCACATTTGCGGAGGGCCCGATGGCTGCCTATAACCTGCGCCAGCTCAGATATTTCGTCACCACGGCCGAGTGCGGCAGCGTCGCCGAGGCGTCGCGCAAGCTGTATATCGCGCAACCGTCGGTGTCCACCGCGATCAAGCAACTGGAAGACAGCTTTGGCGTGCAGCTGTTTATCCGCCATCACGCCCAGGGCGTGTCGCTCACCCCCAGCGGCGCGCGCTTTTATCGCAAGGCGCTGGAGCTGCTGCGGGTGGCCCACGAGTTCGAGCAGAACGCCCTGGCCGACAATGACGTGGTGGCGGGGCAGATCGATATCGGCTGCTTCGAAACCGTCGCGCCGCTGTACCTGCCGCGTTTGATCGCCGGTTTCAAGGCGCGCTGGCCGGGGGTGGAAATCCGCATGCGCGATGGCGAGCAGCAGGAGTTGGTGCAGGCGCTGACGGCCGGCAGTATCGACGTGGCGATGCTGTTCGAGCATGACCTGGGCGCGACCATCGAGACCACGCCGTTGATGCCGCCGCAGCAGCCGTATGCGCTGTTGCCGGCCGATCACCGCTTTGCGCAGCAGGCCAAGGTGTCGCTCGCGGACCTGGTGCTGGAGCCGATGATCCTGCTGGATGTACTGCCGAGCCGCACGTACTTCGTGAGCATCTTTGAAGAGCGTGGCTTGACGCCGAACATCGTGTTCAGCTCGCCGTCGATCGAGATGGTGCGGGGCATGGTGGGGCGCGGGTTTGGCTTTTCGATCCTGGTGACCAGGCCGTTTACCGAGTACACCTATGACGGCCAGAAAGTCGTGTGCCTGCCGCTGGCGGAAACCGTCACCGGCTCGGGCTTGTCGGCCGTGTGGTTGCGCCGCGCACCGTTGACCAAGCCGGTGCAGTTGTTCGTCGATTACTGCCGCGAGGAGCTGGCGCGTTTGCTCGCCTGATCGGCGCGCTCAAGCCTGGGCCAACAACGCATCGGCCCGGCTGTCCTGGGTCACGCAGGCGTCAACTCTGATCGGCGCTGGGATTACTCCTCGGGCCCGACATTCCGGATGTTCAGTTGCTTCAACCGTGCGTCGAGTTGTGTGCCGAAGTTGTTGACCGCCTTCAAGTGCCCTGGGCTGTAAGTGTCATCCGGACGGTCCGGGCGGAAGTGGACGGACAGCGGCACCACGTTGCCCGGAGGGTTCAAGTTGTTATCGAGGTAGGGCCTGCCGTGGCTCGGGTTCAGATCCTTGATGCCGTTAGCTTCTGCCACGTCAAAAAAGACATCCAGCGTGCGGTATGCATCCTCTTCTCTTACGCCCATGCGTATGCTTTCCCTGTCAGGTACACCCGCTTCGGGGCGCTGACGCAACTCTTCAGGCGGCGCAGCGTTGAGCGGGTTGTTCAACGGCGAGTGCGGTGGAATTCCTATCATGGTCAATACTCAAAGGCTGTTGAAGTGAAAACGGCTATTAGCCGTTTTCCTATGTGGGCCGCCTTCAAGTACGGTTCCATCAGCTGCGGGTAGCGATTGATGCAGGGTATGTCGCCGGCACAGCCGAGGGCCGTCAACGCAGCGCGTTCAGTATGCTGTGCAACATCTGATCGCACTGTGCCAACTGCGCCACACTCACAAACTCGTCCGGCTTATGCCCCTGGTCCATGCTGCCGGGCCCGCACACCACCGTGGGAATGCCCACCGCGTCGAACAACCCGCCCTCGGTGCCGAACGCTACCGTGCCGAACGCCCGCGAGCCGCAAAATGCCGCGATCAACTCGGCCGCCTCGCTACGCTGATCGGTCATCAGCCCCGGATACGCCGACAGCTCGGTAAAGCGAATCGCACTCTGCGCGCTCACCGCCTGCATGCGCGGCAATACCTGCTGCTCGGCGTAGGCGCGCAATTCATCCGCCACCGCTTGCGGGGCCTGGCCCGGCAGCGCGCGGACCTCAAAATCAAACCGGCAGTCGGCGGGCACGATGTTCAACGCCTTGCCCCCGCCAATCACCCCGGTTTGCACCGTACTGAATGGCGGATCAAAGCGCGCATCCTGCTTATCGCGCAGCCGTTGGCCGATGCGTCCCAGTTCTCCGATCAATTCGGCGGCATGCTCGATCGCATTCACGCCATGGGGCGCATACGCCGAATGACAGGCCGCGCCATGCACATCGCAGCGCATCGCCAGCTTGCCTTTATGGCCGAGCACCGGCTTGAGTTCGGTCGGTTCGCCGATGATGCACAGCATCGGCTTCACCGGCCGCTGCGCCAGCACGCTGAGCAACGAGCGCACGCCCAGGCAACCGACTTCTTCGTCGTAGGAGAGGGCGATATGCACCGGCCGGCGCAACGTCGCTGCGACCAGCGCCGGCACCAGGGCCAGCACGCAGGCGATGTAGCCCTTCATGTCCGCAGTGCCCCGGCCGAACAGCCGGCCGTCGCGTTCGGTCAGTTCAAACGGCGGCACGCTCCACGGCTGCCCATCCACTGGCACGACATCGGTATGCCCGGACAGCACAATCCCGGGCACCTCCACCGGGCCGATGCTGGCAAACAGGTTGGCCTTGGTGCGGGCCTCGTTGTAGATCAGTTCGCTGGCCACGCCGTGACTCGCCAGGTAATCGCGCACAAAGGCGATCAACTGCAGGTTGGACTCGCGGCTGGTGGTATCGAACCCCACCAGCGTCTGCAGCAATGCGCGGCTGCGGCTCATCGCTCGTCCCCGGCGACGCCATAGCCGGGCGCGTGGTCGGGGGCCAGGGCGCGGTCGATGTAGGCCTGCACTTGTGGGCGATAGGCATCCCACAGCGTGTGCAGTTGGCCGATCGGGTTGGCGTCGGCCCAATCCACCCGCAGGTCGATGATCGGCCAGGTCAGTTCGCCCACCACCTGCAACGCGGCCGAATGCACCGGGCCGGCTTCGCCACCGGCGGCGATGGCGGCATGCATCGCGGCCAAGAGTCGCTCGGCCAGTTGGCCTTCGCCTTGCTCGAAGGCCTGGACCATCGCCTCGATCACTGCGCGGTCGGCGAGCATATTGCCGGCCGCGACGCACTGTTCGCCCGACACCGCGTGGTGCTTGCCGAGGGTTTGGCTGCCGCTGAAATGCACGCTGCGGCCCAGGTGATCGATCGCGGTCAGTTGGCGGTATTGGCTGTAGCCGTTGCGGGTCAGCGCCTGGTCGATTGCGGCGGCGGGGGCGAGGCCTTGTTGCAGCAGGTCGAGCACGTCCGGGCCGAGGGCCGGCAGCGTGATGTTCTGGGTCGCGACCGCACCGACACCCGGCCGCAGCCAGGGGCAGCGTGCGCCGACGGCGATGCTCGAAGAGCTGATGGCGATGCCCAGTTGGCCGGTGTCGGCGCAACGGCCGACGATTGAAAAGGTCATGTACGGCTCCTTACTCGGGAATCACGGCGATCACATCGATTTCCATCAGCCACTGCGGCTGGCCCAGGGCCGATACCACCAGCCCGGTGGAAATCGGGAACACGCCCTTGAGCCATTTGCCGACTTCCTGGTACACCGGCTCGCGGTAGCGCGGGTCGATCAGGTAGGTGGTGGTCTTGACGATATGGCTGAGGTCGCTGCCGGCTTCTTCCAGCAGTTGCTTGACGTTGCGCATGGCCTGCTCGGCCTGGGCACGCGGGTCGCCGAGGCCCACCAGGTTGCCGTCGAAATCGCTGCCGACCTGGCCGCGCACATACACGGTGTTGCCGGCGCGCACGGCCTGGCACAGGTCGTTGTCCAGGCTCTGGTTGGGGTAGGTTTGTTTAGTGTTGAACATGCGGATGCGCGTGTGGGTAGGCATCAAAAAACTCCGGGAAAAATGATCAGGCGCTGACAGGAGACGGGCGCACGAGCGGGGCCGCGACGCGATATTCGAGGTACTGACGCTGGGTGGCGATATGGTCGGCGAGGTATTTGGCGTCATGCCACACGCCCCAGATAAACGACGAGCCACGGCGCGACTGCCAGGGCAAACCGAGGAAGTAGATGCCGGCCTCGCTGGACACGCCGCGCTGGTGCTGCGGCTTGCCGGCGGCGTCGAACGCATCGACCTTCAGCCAGCCGTAATCCACGGCAAAGCCGGTGGCCCAGATGATCGAGGTGATGCCGGCGCGGGCCAGGTCCAGTTGCAGGATCGGCTGTTTCACGCACTCGGCATCGGCGAAGACGCGCCGGGCTTCGGGCTCCACGGGCAGGTCGAGGCCGTTGCGTTCGATATATGCATCCGCCGCGTCCAGCAGGGCCAGGTAGTTTTCGTCGCCGCGTGCGAGGTTCTCCAGCAGGGTGGGTTGGAAGGTGGCCACGCCGCCATGGAAAGACTCGGTGGGCCCGACCAGGGTCATGCCGCGCAGGGCCAACTCACGGAAGTCGATGGTCTTGCCGCCGTGGGCGCCGCTCACGGCAATGGTCACGTGTTCGCGGCCGGGCTTGATCGCGGCCTGGTCCCATTCGCCCAGTACACCGAGCCACCAGCAGAAATCACGCTGGCGATAGGCACGCGGCGGGCGGTCGTGGGCGCCGACCGACAGGTACACCTGGCGGCCGCTGCGCTGCAGTTCATCGGCGATCTGCACCCCCGACGAGCCGGCGCCCACCACCAGCACCGCGCCTTGGGGCAGTTGGTCGGGGTTGCGATAGTCGGCGGAATGGATCTGATGCAGTGCCGTGTCTGTCGGCGCGATCGCCGGGATCACTGGCGTCTGGAACGGCCCGGTCGCCGCCACCACGCGGTTGGCTTCGATCACGCCGTCGCTGGTGTGTACGGTAAAACCGGGGCGGCCGACATTGCGCAGCACCGAGGTGACTTCCACGCCGGTGCGGATCGGCGCATTGAACTGGCGTGCATAGGCTTCGAAGTAATCCGCCACGCGCTCTTTCGGCGCGAAGGCATCCGGGGCGAGCCCCTCGAAGGCGAGGCCGGGAAAGCGGTCGTGCCAGGCCGGCCCGTTGGCCACCAACGAATCCCAGCGGCCGCTGCGCCAGCGCTCGGCGATCCGACTGCGTTCCAGCACCAGGTGCGGCACGCCGTGCTTGCTCAAATGCTCGCTCATGGCCACGCCGGCCTGGCCGGCGCCTACCACCAGGGTGTCTGTTTGGGTGATTGCTTGCGTCATGTGTCTGTCCTTGCGTAATGCAGTTGGATTCAGCTTGGGCATGACTTCAAGGTAGGGGCCGGGCGGTTTTTAATAAAATATTATTAAGCTGGGAAGTGAGCATAAATATCGGATGCAAAGGGCCTCGGCAGGCGATGGCAAGGCGATGCTGGATCACCTCGAAGCGCTGGCGAGGACGCTCAGGATCGAGGAGTTGGTGCTGGATGCGAGGTTGAATGCGGCCACCCGTTACCGGCGGTGCGGGTAGGTGGAGCACGATGAGGCGATTTACCACTCGCCGTCGGGGTTGCAGTGGGCGTGTATCCCAAAAAAGCCGGCGATCTGTGTCTGTCGCGCAGCCCTCCAGGTGGTTAGGGTCGAGTCACGTTAACTGACGACCGAGCCCACCATGGAACTCACTGCTGTCCCGTTTGGCATCACCGACTGGTCCACCCTCGAACCCGAGCTTCATCCAGGCATCACCGGCAGTGCCTGGTGGCGCACTGGCCACTTTGGCACCACCCGTGTACGCATGGTCGAATACACCCCCGGCTACCTGGCCGATCACTGGTGCTGGCGTGGGCATGTGCTGCTGTGCCTGGAAGGCGAGCTGCACACGGAACTGGAAGATGGCCGTCAATTCACGCTGACGGCCGGGATGAGTTATCAGGTGGGAAACAACATGGAAGGGCATCGCTCCTCGACGCGGGTTGGCGCCAAGCTGTTCATTGTGGATTGAACCGGCGCCAGCCCATCAATGCATCTTGCCAGGGGCCATGCCATCCAACCCGCGGGCAGCGGCCTTGACCTCGACGGTCTGCCGCTCGCCCTTGGCGTTTTCCACGGTCAAGGTCAGCGGCACCTGGTCGCCTTCCTTGATCTGCCCGGTCAGGCCCATCAGCATCACGTGATAACCGTCCGGGTCGAGCTTGACCGGGGTGCCTGCGGGCAGGGTGATCGAGTCCACCGGGCCCATTCGCATCACATCGTCCTTCATGCTCATTTCATGGATCTGCACGTCCTTGGCCACCGGCGAGGCGACGCGCAGCAGTTTGCTGTCGCTGTCGGCCGTCACGGTCATGAACGCGCCACTGGATGGCTGGCCCGGCACCGTGGCACGCACCCACGCGTCGCTGACTTGGACCTGGGCGCTGGCGTGCGCGGCGAGGCCCAGCAGGGACAGGCCGATCAGGGTGTGCTTGAGGTGTTGAACGGCAGTCATTAGCAGACCTCCATGACGGTGAGCAGGTCTTCTGCACACTCTTTAGCGTTAAGGGATGCCGACAGGCCCAGGCGCAGGTTGCCGCGGGTGTCGAACACGAAACTGGTGGCGGTGTGGGACAGGGTGTAGGTGTCGCCGGCGGGGACCTTTTCATAAAAGATCCCGAATTCCTTGGCGGCCACGGCGATCTCTTCCGGGGTGCCGTACAGCGCTTCGAAGCTGGGGTCGAAGGCCTTGACGTAGCGGTCGAGGATCTCTGGCGTGTCGCGTTCGGGGTCGAGGGTGATAAAGATCACCTGCATGATCTCGCCGTCGCGGCCCATCAGTTTCTTGGCCTGGGCGGCGCGGGCGAGGGTGGTCGGGCACACGGCCGGGCACTGGGTGAAGCCGAAAAACACCACCGGCATCAGGCCACGGTACGAACTCAAGGTGACGGTTTCACCCTGGGTATTCTTGAGCTTGAAGGTGCGGCCCATGATCTTGTCGCTCAAGTCCTTGCCGTACTTGAAATTCAACTTGGGGCTGTTGTCACAACCGGCCAGCAGGCCCAGACCCAACAGGCCCATGCCGGTCAGGACCTTGCGGCGGGTGAATAACGTACTCATCAACTGTGCATCCTGTGAAGCGCCTGCCTTGCTCTGGATCTATACGCCAGGCGTTGAAAAGGAGTAAACGCGGAGGGCGCCAAGTCTACCAACCCTGGCCGATGCGCGTAATCTGCGACGTTCTGCCACAGGGGCGCGCCGCGCTTCATCCCTTCGGGGCTTCGATGGTAGAGTCGCCGCCATGAAACTGCGCTGCTCGGACCGTTCGCTGATCGCCTGGACCCTGTACTTCTGCGTCCTGCTGAACCTGTTTGTGTGCGGTTTGGGCCATGGCCAGATGCTCGGCCAGCAGCTCAATGGTGTCGGTGGCGCGTTCTGTTCGGTGGACAGCAACCAGGCGCCACTTTCCGACAAAGGGTTGGGTAGCCCGGCTTCCAGCGATATCTCGAATTACTTTGCCTGCCCGGTGTGCGCTGCCGTGAGCGTGGCCATCGTGTTCCTGATCGGCCTGGCCTGGCTGCTGGGCCTCGGCCAGACCCCGCGGCCGGCCCATGAACGGCGTAACAAGGCGCCGCCGCGTTATTCCTGGCCCTCGGCCAACCCCCGCGCATCCCCCGCATTCTGACGTGTGCCTTGGGCTTCCTGTGATCAGGAGGCGTTTTATCGTCACGACTGTGAGTGCGTTTTATGAACCCTCTATTGCCTGCCGGCGCCAGCCGCCTGGTCAGCAAGGCGTCGCGCCGCCTGCACACGGAGCCGGCGCGGCCGGAATACCCGAGCAATTCGCGTAGCTTCGTGCATCTGGATGCACGCCTGTTGCCCTATTGGCACACCTTGTTCGACATCTGCCCGGCGCTGCTCAAGCTCGACCCGCCCGAAGGCTTGAACCTGTTTCGCAGCTTCATGACCTGGGCCTACCGCAACCAGCTGGCGCAGGACTGGACCTGGCACCTGAACATCGGCCGCTGGCTGCTGGGCTCGCCGTACCGCGCGCAGATCGACGATGAACCGATCGACGCGTTCATGGCCGCGGCGGCGGCGCGGTGGGTCGACACCGATGACAGCCAGGCCCAGGGTGTGGTCCTGGTCTGGCAGGGTTCGGAAGTCTTCGATTGGAAGGGCAGCGCGTTTGCGCTTGATGAACAGCCGCCGTTGCCGCCTCCCGCCTGGGACTTCGCCTGGCGCCCGCTGACCCGGCGTGGCGGTTTTAGCGCTTGGTTGCCGGTGCCGTGAAGTGCCCGCCGCCGACGCCCCGTGGAGGCTTGCACGCCCCGGCGAGGCTGGTGGGCTCCGGCGATTGTTACAAAAAATGAAAAACTGAATAACGGTTTTAGCGACTATTTCCCGGCTGCCCAACGCTATACCGTGCGCGCACCCGTTAGATGCAGCACCACCCGACCAACAAAGAACAGGGTTGGGCTGTGACGGGTCGCCTCAATTACTTTCAGGAGCCTTCATGAACCACAAGACTTGCATGGCGCTCGCCGTCTCCCTGGGCGCCGCGCAGCAGGTGGCTGCGTCGGGTTTTATCGACGACAGCAAAGCCACCCTCGACCTGCGCAATTTCTACTACAACCAGGACACCCGTAACGCCAAAGCCCCTACGGATAAGGAGTGGGGCCAGGCGTTCATGTTCAACTACCAGTCCGGTTTCACCGAGGGACTGGTCGGTTTTGGTCTGGACCTGCAAGCCATGTATGGCCTGCGCCTGGACGCCTCGGGGCGCGCGGGCAAGGCTGGTGAAGACAACACCCCCGGCAGTGTTTTCCCGTTGTCCGATGGCAAGGCCGCCAACGACTTCAGCAAGACCGGTGCCACCGGCAAGATGCGTATCTCCCAGACTCAGTTCAAAGCCGGCACGCTGATGCCCAAGCTGCCCGTGCTGACGACTGAAGACGGCCGGCTGTTGCCGCAGACGTTCCGTGGCTATCAAGTGGACTCCAAGGACCTGCAGGGCTTCAACCTGATCGCCGGTAAAATCGAGCAGGTACTGGACCGTAACTCCAGTAACGGCCAGGGCATGTCCATTGTCGGTGCGAATGATCCGGTCAAGGGCAAGTCCAGCAACCAGTTCTACTACGGTGGGGTGGATTACGCCGTCAGCAAGCAACTGCAACTGCAGTACTACTACGCCAACCTGGAGAACTTTTACCAGCAGCACTTCTTGGGCCTGATCCACAACTGGCAGTTGCCGGTGGGCCAGTTCAAGACTGACCTGCGCTATTTCTACAGCACCGCCGACGGCAAGAACGCCAGCGCCGCCGGGCGTGGCGAAGGCTATGTCAGCTCGGGGTATTACGGCGCGGGCGTCAACGCCGGCAAGGTCGACAACCGCCTGTGGAGTGCGCTGTTCACTTACGGCCTGTACGGGCATTCGCTGAGCCTCGGTTATCAGAAGACCACCGGTGAAAGTGACTTTCCGCATATCAACCAGGGGCAGGGCCGTTCGCTGTACCTGATCACCAACTCCCAGTCGCTGAAGTTCGTCAATGCCGGGGAACAGGCCACGGTAGGCAGCTACGCCTACGACTTCAGCAGCCTTGGCCTTCCGGGCCTGCGCTCGAGCGTGACCTACATCCGCGGCAGCCACATCCAGACGGCAGGTCGCGACAACAGCGAGTGGGAGCGCGACCTGCGTGTCGATTACGTGATCCCCTCGGGCACGTTCAAGGGCCTGGGCCTGACCTGGCGCGGTGCGGTGTGGCGCGGTAACGACTCGGCCGACAAGGACGAGACGCGACTGATCGTCAGCTACAGCATCCCACTGCTGTAAGCCGCACTCTCGCAACGCTTGATCGGTATCAAGGCCACGCGTTGCGCCAGGCCGCACACTGAAGTCCCAACGGCCGGTCCCCTTGAGAGGCCACCATGCTTTACCCCGTGTTTTTAGTGGCCCACCTGTTCGCCGCGCTGATCTTCATCGGCACGGTGTTTTTCGAGGTGCTGATCCTGGGGCACCTGCACCGGCAATTGCCGGCGCGGGTGATGGTGTTGGTGGAGCAGGGCGTCGGCCAACGTGCCCGGGTATTGATGCCGTGGGTGTTGCTGGTGCTGTTCGGCGCAGGCCTGGGCATGGTCTGGCTGCGTTACCTGCCGGTGCTGGCTGCGCCGACGGCCTCTGCTTTCGGCACCTTGCTGACCCTCAAGCTGATCCTGGCGGTCAGCGTGCTCCTGCATTTTCTACTGACCATGGCGCGCATGCGCTGGGGCTCGGTGAGTGCGCGCTATGTCCGCTGGGTGCATCTGAGCCTGTTCGCGCATATGGTCGCCATTGTGCTGCTGGCCAAGGGCATGTTTTACCTGAACTGGTAGACGGGCGGGGCTGCGACCTTGATGCACATCAAGGCGTGTGGCCCAAGCGCACCGGACAATGCACCACCGCCGCCCGAACCGGAGTCCGTCATGCGTACCCTTCTTCATCCCGCTCGCTTTCGTCACGATCAAGGCGTGTTGGACTTGGCTTGCCAAACGGACACCCGTCGCTTCCATGCCGGTGTCGGCTCCCTTGACCTGTTGCGCGCCTTGCGCAACAGCCGCCAGTGCCAGCGGCCCCTGGCATTGAACCTGCACTGGCCGGCGGGCGACGTTGGCGCTGAGTATTTGCACAGCCTCACCCAGGAAATCCAACTGATCGGCTGCCAACTCGGCGGCCGCCAGCCGGTCGATCACTTTCACCTGCGCGGCACCACACCGGCGTTCGCCCAGGTGCAGCAGTTGATGGCGCAGTTGCACGAGCGCTTCAATTTTCTCGACCACGACCGGGGTGACTACTGCGTCGACCTCGACCCCGGGCACACGGACTGGGCCACCATGGGCCTGCTGCGCGAACAAGGCTTCAACCATGCAAGCATCGGCGTGCCGGACGCCAACCGCGAGGGGCCGCTGTGCCAGGCGCGGTATCAGGACCCGGCGCCGATCGAATCGCTGGTGGATGCGGCCCGCACCTTCGGGTTTCGCTCGGTGAACATCGACCTCGGCTACGGCCATGCCTGGCAGACCCCGGCCAGTATCGAGCTGAAACTGGCCAGCCTGATCGCCCTGGAGCCGGATCGCTTGCAGGTATTCGATTACGCCCATGCGCCTGTGCGCTATCAATCCCAACAACCCCAGGCGTTCAGCAGCGAGGCGGATAAGAGCGCGATGCGCCGTATTTGCTTCCAGCTCCTGGCCGCGGCGGGCTATCACTACATCGGCCTGGGGCAGTTCGCCCGGGCCGACGACGACCTCAAGCAAGCCCAGGAACGCGGGCGCCTGAGCCGTAACTGCGAAGGCTTCACCCTGCACGGTTACTGCGACCACATCGGTTTCGGCGTGGGCGCCATCAGCCAGATCGACACGTTGTGCGCGCAGAACACGGCCGATGCCCGCGAGTACCGTGAGCAATTGGGCAATGGTCAGCTCGCCACATGCCGGGGCTGGTTCCGCGAAACCTCTGACCCGGTGCGCCTGCACGTGGCCGAACGCCTGGCCTGTGACCTGGAGCTGGATGTGCAGGCGGTGGAACGGCGCTACGGCCTGGTGTTCGCACGCTATTTCGCCTACCTCTGGCCGTTGCTGGAAGCGCTGCACCGCGACGGTCTGATCGAGCTGTCCCCGACGTTCATCTGGTTGCTGCCCGCCGGCCTGCCGCAGGTGGACGGTATTTGCGCATTGTTTGAACGTGCCGTGCTCGCCACCCCGGTCAGCGCCAACGACGAGGTGATCGACACATGAGTGCTTTTGAATTCGACCGTGCCCTGGTCCACAAATACGACCGACCGGGGCCACGCTATACCTCGTACCCGACCGCGCCGCAGTTCAACAGCGCCTTTGCCCTGGATGACTATCACCAGGCGGTCCGCGCCAGCCATGAGGTGGCCGCGCCCAAGGCGTTGTCGGTGTACATCCACATCCCGTTTTGCCAGAGCCTTTGCTATTACTGCGGTTGCCACAAGATCATCACCCGCAAGACCCATCGGGCCGTGGAGTACCTGGCGTATCTCAAGCGTGAGATCCAGATGCAGGCGGCGCTGTTCGAGCGTTCCCGGCGCCTGACCCAGTTGCACCTGGGCGGCGGCACGCCGACCTATCTGGACGACGCGCAATTGGCCGAGCTGATGGCCTGCCTGGCCGAACACTTCACCCTGGATGACAGCGACGCCCATGAGTTCTCCATCGAGGTCGACCCGCGCACCATCAGCGTTGAGCGGATCAACACGCTGCGCGGCCTGGGCTTCAATCGCCTGAGCTTCGGCGTGCAGGACTTCGACCCCGACGTGCAGGCGGCGGTCAATCGGGTGCAAAGCGAAGCGCAGATCCTGCAACTGGTGGCCGCGGCGCGTGAGGCGCGCTTCAAGTCGGTGAGTGTCGACTTGATCTATGGCCTGCCGCTGCAAACCGTGGACAGCTTCGACGTGACCTTGAGCAAGCTGATCGCCCTGCGCCCTGATCGGGTGGCGGCCTACAGCTACGCACACCTGCCGAGCCAGATCCGCGCCCAGCGCATGATCCGTCCCGAAGACATGCCGCCGCCGGCGCGCAAGCTGGAACTGCTGGAACTGACCATCCGCCGCCTGACCGAGGCCGGTTACGTCTACATCGGCATGGACCACTTCGCCTTGCCCGACGACGAACTGGCGCTGGCCCGTGCCAACGGCACCTTGCAGCGCAACTTCCAGGGGTATTCGACCCATGCCGACTGCGACCTGATCGGCCTCGGCGTGTCGGCCATCGGCAAAGTCGGTGACAGCTACAGCCAGAGCGTCAAGGAACTGTCCCAGTACTACGCCCGACTCGACGCGGGGATGCTGCCGGTGCAGCGCGGCTATCGGCTCAACCCGGATGACGTACTGCGCCGCGAGGTGATCAATGGCCTGATGTGTGATGGTCGAGTCGACTTCCCACAGATCGAGGCCACCCATGGCGTGCGCTTCAACGACTATTTCGCCGAGGCACTGCTGCAATTGGACGAGCAGGTGGCGGACGGGTTATTGCTGATCCAGGCCGACGCGCTGCAACTGTTGCCCAAGGGCCAACTGATGGTGCGCAGCGTGGCGATGGCCTTTGACGCCTACCTGGGCGGCGCGCACAAAGGCCAGTTTTCCCGCACGGTTTAAGCGAAGAGGCCTGTATCCGCTGTGGGAGCTGTTGATCGCCATGTCCGCCCGCAGCGCGGTCCCACATTTGATCGTGGTTGTTTTTGAATACCGAGCTAGTCGGCAAAACTGCGATCGAAGAAATAAACCTTCCCAGGCTTCAAGTTCTCCATCGTCGCCTGGGGCCTGCCGCCTTCGCCTTGTTTCTTGCGCCCCGTTTCCCGCAAATACCCCTGCTCAGTCAGCTTCAGCAAACGCTGGCGAATGCTGGTCTTCAACACCGGCCGCGCGAGCACCAGTGAGAAGATCGCCGTCGCTTCCGGCGCGCTGAATTCCTGGCCCAGGAACATCAGCGGCAAGCTGCTGTACAGCGACTTGGACAGTAACCGCTCCTGCACGGCGGCCACGATGGTGTTGTGATCGAACGGCAACTTGATGCGGCCGTCGGCTACCGCATCCAGCGAAAACCAGCCTTGATGCTCGCCCAGTGTCACCTCATCCGCGATGATCGCCAGGTAGAACGTGGACGACGACCAGCAACGCGGGTCGCGGAACGCGTCGCCCACCGTACCTACTTGCTCGCTCCACACCAGGTCGAGGCCGACTTTGTCACTCGCACGCAGGCGCTCCACGGCATCCGTGAGGCTCAGGTCCTGCACGCCGCCATTCACCACCACACCCGGCAGGGCCCAATGCCCGGCGAAGGGTTCGGCGTCGCGCTTGTTCAGCAGCAGCTTCAGTTCCCCTGCCGCGCGGCAGTAGAACAGCACGCACAGGTCGACGGTGTGGAGGTAGGCGCTAAGTGGCATGTGCAGTCCTTCTAAACAGCGGGGGGCACAGTCTAACGGATCGAACAAATATGTCATGTACTGACTAAAGCCTAGATAAACAAATCTTTCTTGCAATGAAAGTACATGACGTGTACTTTTGTTTTCAGGCCACAGGAGACCCGCCATGACCCTCTCGAAACATGCCATCGCTTCATTCGACGTCGACGCCCAGAAGAGCTTTACGCCGCTGTGCCCCAACGAATTGCCAGTGGCCGAAGGGGACCTCATCGGTGCCGAACTCAACTACATGGCCAGCCTCGCGGGCTACCGTGTCGGCAGCAAGGACGCCCACACTCCGCATGCGCCGTGGGTGGTCAAGCAACACAGCGAGATGCTGCAACCCACCGGCCTGGCTCACGCCGATGTCACCTGGGTCAGCCACTGCGTGCCGGGCACCGAGGGCTTCACCCTGCTCGACGAACTGCCCGCCCCGTATGACTACGATTACTTCATCTGGAAAGGTGTCGAACCCGACCTGCACCCTTACGGCGCCTGCTACCACGACCTGCACGACAAGCTGTCCACGGGCGTGATCGAGTACCTCAAGGCCCAGGGCGTAAGCCGCGTGATCGTCGGCGGCCTGGCCCTCGACTACTGCGTCAAGACCACCGCGTTGCAACTGCTCAAGGCCGGCCTGGAAGTGGTGCTGCACCTGCCGGCGTGCCGCGGTATTACGCAGGAGGGCGGCGTACAGGCCGTCAACGAGTTGCTCAAGGCCGGTGCCGGCATCAGCCGCACCCGCGAAGAACTGGCCGCGATGGCCACGCGTTAAGGAGATACGCCATGGAAAGTGCCTACGACTACGAAACCCCGGTGATCCAGGGTTTGCTCGACACCGACTACTACACCTTCACCATGATGCAGGCTGTGTTGCACCAGCATCCGAATGTCGACGTCGAGTACAACTTCATCGTCCGTTCCAAGGAAAAACTGGGCCACTTGATCCCGCAACTGCGCGATGAACTGGAAAAACTCGCCGGCCTGCAGATGCGCGAAGGCGAGCTGCGCTTTCTGTTCAACCCACGCTTTCGCGAATACCTCACGCCGGATTATGAGCGCTTCCTCGGCCTGTTCCGCTTCAACCTGCGCTATATCCACGTCAGCGAAGTCGACGGCCAACTGAACATCCGCGTCGTCGGCCCGATGTTGCACTGCATCATGTTCGAACAGCCGGTATTGGCGCTGGTCAGCGAGCTGCGCAACCGTGACAAATACCCCGATGTGAGCCTGGAGGACGTCACCCGCAAGCTCTACCAGAAATTCGACTGGCTGGAGAAAAACCTCAGCCGCGACGAACTTGCCGACCTGCGCGTCTCCGACTTTTCCACGCGCCGGCGCCTGTCGTTCAAGGCCCAGCGCGAAGTGGTGGACATCATGCGCCGCGACTTCCCCGGCCAGTTCGTCGGCACCAGCAACGCGCACCTGGCCTACGCGTTCGACCTGCCGCTGATCGGCACCATGGCCCACCAATGGTTGATGGTACACCAGCAACTGGGCCGCCTGCGCGAAAGCCAGAACGCCGCCCTGGAAAACTGGGTACGTGAATACCGCGGCCGCCTGGGTATCGCCCTGACCGACTGCATCAGCACTGACTTCTTCCTGAAGGACTTCGACCTGTACTTCGCCAAGCTCTACGACGGCCTGCGCCAGGACTCCGGCGACCCTATCGTCTGGGCCGATAAAGTCCTGGCCCGCTACAAGCAACTGGGTATCGACCCGATGACCAAGGACCTGATGTTCTCCGACGGCCTGAACTTCGAGAAATGCCTGCCGATCCTGCGCCACGTGCGCGGCAAGGCCAGGTTCGGCTTCGGCATGGGCACCAGTCTGGCCTGCGATGTGGAAGGCGTTGAGCCGCTGAGCATCGTGATGAAACTGGTGCGGGTACACGGTGAGCCGGTGGTGAAATTCTCGGATGACCCGATCAAGAATGTCTGCGAAGACGCCTCGTTTTTGCGGTACGCAACGCAAGTCTTCAACGTCGGCAGCGTGGAGGTGTGACATGCAAACCCAGGACCGTATTGCCCTGGAACTGAATATCAACCGCTCGTTGGTCAAGGGGGGAGCGCCCCGGGAAATCCAACGGCGTATCGACTTCATCAAAACCACCCTGCGCCATTCCGGTTGCAAGGCTCTGGTGCTGGGCATCAGCGGCGGCGTCGATTCGCTGACGGCCGGGCGCCTCTGCCAACTGGCGGTAGAGCAACTGCGCAGCGAAGACTACGCCGCAGGCTTTATCGCCCTGCGCTTGCCCTACAAAACCCAGGCCGACGAAAGCGACGCCCAGGCTTCCCTGGCCTTCATCACCCCCGACCACATCGACACCCTCAACATCGCCGCCAGCGTCGACGGCCTGATGGCCTGCCTCACCGCCACCGAAGCCAGCGCCGCACAGGTCGACTTCATCAAAGGCAACGTCAAGGCCCGCACCCGCATGATCGCGCAATACGCGATGGCCAACCTGCACAATGGCCTGGTGGTCGGCACCGACCACGGCGCCGAAGCATTGATGGGGTTTTTCACCAAGTTCGGCGACGGCGCGTGCGACCTGGCCCCGTTGTCGGGCCTGGCCAAGACCCAGGTGCGCCTGTTGGCCAGTGCCCTTGGGGCTCCGACGAACCTGGTGCACAAGCAGCCCACTGCCGACCTGGAAGAACTCGTACCGGGCAAACTGGATGAACATGCCTACGGCTGCACGTACGAAGAGATTGATGCGTACCTGATGGGCGAGCCAGTGAGTGAGCGGGTGAGGACGATTGTCGAAGGGGCGTACAGCAAGACAGCGCACAAACGCGCGCTGCCGATTGCTCCTTGATTTCTGCAATGCATTTTTGACACCTCTATCGCTAGGGATTGGGAGGAGGCGTGTTTGCTTGGACTTATCTACAAATGGGCTTCAAACGGGGGGAGAGGAGGATGATTGTAGAGTGGCTGCGACCAGAGGGAGCTGCGACAGCAGCCAGATTATTTGTTACGTCGGCAGCCGCGCAGTCCATCTATTCTACAAACGCCCTGGCAGAGTATTTGTAGCATCCAGGCAGGGTTCGTCGCGAAGTAACTTGGCACGCCAGCCGGGTATGTCGTCTGCATCCACATCCAAGCGCTTGAGCCACTGGTCAGCCGACCAGTCCACCAGTCGCAACTCGCCATCATGAGAGCCGCCGTGCAATGAACCTACCGTCTCGTAGCGAATGCCCTTGAGTACATGGTTCAGTAATACGTAGGCAGCGGGCTTCGGATCATCGGCATCACCGGCAAGGTACGGGTATGCACCGGCCTGAATCACGACGCCGTTACCGTAGTCATAGAAGGCAAAATGGCTTGAGGGTAGCTGCGCACGCAGCCCCTCCAGGCCGCCAACAAGATCCAGGCGCGCTTGGTCGAGCAAGGTCAGCCAACTGACCGTCTTGATTTTTGTAGGTTTGAACTCGGGGATATTGGTCAGCAGACCTGCTGTTCCCACATCCAAGCCAGGCATGCGCGCCGCCATAAAAGCTTCGGTAGGCTCGTTGCCATCTCGGTTGGTGACGGAAAGGTTGAAGGCATGTCCGGCGTAGCCCTGCTCTGGAGCCAGTCGGCGTGCTGAGTCAAGGAACAAACGCAGGAAACTGAGTGGGTTCTGCTCTTGGTACAGAAGTGGTATTGAGAACTCCAGAGCGCTTAGGTCATCTCCCATCTTTGCCTTCCATCCCCGCATACCAAAAACATCGAAGAGCCAAGCGCTGGCGTCATTTGGTTGCTTGCCACTGAGGTAGTAGAAGCTGAGAAGATCATCTTCATCCATTGCTTCGACCATATCGCGCAATGGCTTTGCGTCAGCATAAGCTGACAGCGGTTTACCCTGAGGAGGTTCTTCGCGCCAGAGCCACGTGAGGTAGGGCTCAGCCAAGCGCTTGAAATCGTCGAAGCACTGGCATAGTGACTCGCGTACCAAGCGTGTGTGCGCATCCCTGAAATAAAGCGTCCCGCGCAGACATAGCACTGCGCCAATATAGTTCTGGCTCCCGCCCTTCATTAGCAAGTGGCCGGGTATTTCCAGCAGGTGTGGTTGCTTGGCAAGTTCTTCGGCTACATTGAATTCCGGTTCCATGGGTGTTCCTTAGAATCAGTAAGCGGGGATCATTGGCCGAGGGGAGCGGCCACGCGTCAGGATAAACATCACACTCCCAGCGATGGCTGCGGCCCACCCGAGCTGCTCCACTGGCACATTGGACTGCTGATTTTCCTGGCTACAGTCGCATTCGGTGGATGTCATCTCAACGACCTTGTTTTTGTTGCCAGCAACTTTTGCATAATCCTGCACCTGCTCCACTTTCCGTGGGTCAGGTGGAAACTTCATCTCGACAACTTGTTTGATGGTGGTGTTGTCGCTGTCGGAGTTGGTCATCCTCGCCTTGGTCAACGGCCACGGGTCCCAGGCCACGGCGGCCTATGGGGCGGTGACGCAGATCGTCAGCGACCTGGCGCCGCTGTCGGGCCTGACCAAGACCCAGGTGCGCCTGTTGGCCAGTGCCCTTGGAGCCCCGACGAACCTGGTGCACAAGCAGCCCACTGCCGACCTCGAAGAACTGGCGCCGGGTAAACTGGATGAACAGGCCTATGGCTGCACGTACGAAGAGATCGATGCGTACCTGATGGGCGAGCCGGTGAGGGCGATTGTCGAAGGGGCGTACAGCAAGACAGCGCACAAGCGGGCGCTGCCGATTACTCCTTGATTTCAGCAATGCATTCTATATCTACAAGCGCCCTGGCAGAGTGTTTGTAGCATCCAGGCAGGGTTCGTCGCGAAGTAACTTGGCACGCCAGCCGGGTATGTCGTCTGCACTCACATCCAAGCGCTTGAGCCACTGGTCAGCCGACCAGTCCACCAGGCGCAACTCGCCATCATGAGAGCCACCGTGCAATGAACCCACCGTCTCGTAGCGAATGCCCTTGAGTACATGGTTCAGTAATACGTAGGCCACCGGCTTCGGATCATCGGCATCACCGCCAAGGTAGGGGTATGCGCCGGCCTGGATCACTACGCCGTTACCGTAGTCATAGAAGGCAAAATGGCTGGAGGGTAGCTGCGCACGTAGCTCCTCCAGACCGCCAACAATATCCAGGCGCGTTTGGTCGAGCAAGGTCAGCCAACTGACCGTCTTGATTTTTGTAGGTTTGAACTCGGGGATATTGACCAGCAGACCTGCTGTTCCTACATCCAATCCAGGCATGCGCGCCGCCATAAAGGCTTCGGTAGGCTCGTTGCCATCCCGGTTGGTGACGGAAAGGTTGAAGGCATGTCCCGCGTAGCCTTGTTCTGGAGCCAATCGGCGTGCTGAGTCAAGGAACAAACGCAGGAAACGGAGTGGGTTCTGCTCTTGGTACAGAAGCGGTATTGAGAACTCCAGAGCACTAAGCTCATCCCCCATCTTCGCCGCCCATCCCTGCATCCCAAAAATATCGAAGAGCCAAGCACTAGCGTCGTTGGATTGCTTGCCGCTGGTGTAGTAGAAGCTGAGGTAGTCGTCTTCATCCATTGCGCCCAGCATTTCACGCAGTGACTTTGCCTCACCATACGCTGACAGTGGTTGACCCTGTCTAGGCTCCTCACGCCAGAGCCAGGTGAGATGGGGCTCGGCTAGACGCTTGAAGTCGTCGAAGCACTTGCATAACGCTTCGCGCACCAAGGGGGTATGGGCCTCCTTGAAATACAATGTTCCTCGCAGGCAGAGTACCGCGCCGATATAGTTCTGGGCCCCGCCCTTCATCAACAGGTGGCCGGGTATTTCCAGCAGGTGTGGTTGCTTGGCAAGTTCTTCGGCTACATTGAATTCCGGTTCCATGGGTGTTCCTCCGAATCAGTAAGCGGGGATCATTGGCCGAGGGGAGCGGCCACGCGTCAGGATAAACATCACGCCACCAGCGATGGCTGCGGCCCACCCGAGCTGCTCCACTGGCACATTGGACTGCTGATTTTCCTGGCTACAGTCGCATTCGGTGGATGTCATCTCAACGACCTTGTTTTTGTTGCCAGCAATTTTTGCATAGCCCTGCGCCTGTCGCGTATCCGGTGGGTCAGGCGGAAATTTCATCTCCACCACTTGCTTGATGTTGTCTTGACTTGGTGGCTTGGTCGAGTCTTTGACGATCACCACGTCGGGCCGGCGAATCATTCCAGTCCCGGATTTGAACGGTGGATGCTCTGGGTCCTCATTCCAATACTTGTTGATCCAACCCGGTATCCAGCCATGAGGGCTGTTCCCTGTTTGGCTGTCGAGGATTGGCTGTGGTGGATTCTTGGTCATGTCGTAACTGACCTCGGGCTTATACGGACTGCGCCTCTGGAGAATCTCGTCAAGCTCCCCAAGGCGCTGGGCCACACAGCCCTGTTTGAGATGCTTGCCATCCTGGCTGATGTTGGGTGTGCTGCTGCAATAGCAAATTGCCGAGCAAAGTACGTTCTTGTCCTGGGGATCGAGCTTCGGCTTCAGGATGCCGACAGGGTTAGTTTTTCCTTCGGGGCTCATGCCACCCTGAGAAAGGCCGGGTTGATCATTCATTCTTCGCCTTCCTGCACCAAGTCAATATAGATAGACTCCGACGCAGCATGGCTAACCCACGATGTCATGCCTTCGATATTCGTGGTGTCGAGCGTGCTCCAACCGGCACTAGACCAGACCTTTACCTTGCGGCCAACAATGGGTTTGCCGGTTTCCTGATCTATGAGTTGAAAGCGTCCGGAGTAAGGGGCTGTGGAACGGCTCAATGGCACGATGGGGGTGAATGGGGTCGGTGTGAATATGTCGCCGATAATCACTGTTCCCGATCCACCGATGATCACGTTGCCATGTTCACCGACACTGCCGAGCGTTGCGGCAGGTTTTCCGTTGATAAAAACCGTCGATGATACGGCCGAGCTGATCGGGCTCCCGCAAGCAGATACATCACCTTGGCGCGCTGCGGGCAAGCCATCGAAGAAGACGTCAGGAGAACCTTCGATGATAGGGTTGGTGCCGTGCTCCGGCATTGGACATGCCGTAGGGTCAGTAACGCGGGCGGCGGGCTTTCCACTCATAATGCCTATCCTTGCAAAAGTGGTTGGAGGTCAAGAAAACGTGCTGAGTTAACGAGTCGCTTCAAAAACATATCAATTGCCATACTCGTTCCTTGTCTGATCGTTCGCCGGTAGTGACGAATGGCGTACTTTTCCTATTCCTCCGATTAACTACAAGATGCTTAGCCGAGAACGGGAAGTGCCTGTCAAGAAAAAGGAAAATTTCCTACATTGTTGCGGGATATTGAGTCTTTACGCTCTGCACTCTTATGAGTTCGGGAGTAAAGGAATGGCAGTTGGCATATTCAAGGATGTTTCCCCTGCACTCATCTCACTACCCGTGAGTGCATTGAAGGCAATATCAATCTGCGTCGGCTGTTTGCTTCCATCGATGCCGATCCGGCGATTGCCGGGGCAGGGGTGATTTGCCAAAGAGGTTCGCCCAAGTCGAGCTGCGACAAGCAACTCTCGTTCAAAACAAGGATGTGGTGGGGCTCACCGGTCGCGATAGGCAGCGCCATGACCGGTAACTTTCGAACAACCGCAGTGGGGCTCTACGAGGAGTTTGACGAATGATATTTCTGATGAGCCTGGAGGAGCTTTGGCGTCTTCTGAAATGTTATTTTCCGGTCTTTGCTGCGGCAAACTTTTCTCAGCTATTTGCTTTGGCAATTGGCATTCCGATGATGTTTGACCGTTACTTCGGCGCTTTGCCCGTTAACGTAAATCTCAAATACACATTTTTTTTACTATCGGCTCCGCCGTTCCTATTGCTCACTGCAACTTCATGGTCGTCCGTGGCTATCCAGGCTGGATATGGATCCCTGTCATCTTGATGCTCTTGTGCTTGCTGGGCGTTTTACCCACCATCGAATATGGGCCCCACAAAGTACTTTATGCATCAGGCATTCTGTTCCCGCTGCTGGCTCTATTACTGCTCAACAGCAAACGCCACCGCGAAGCCCGCAACGAATGGGTAAAACTGCGCCAAAAACGCCAGCGCATCAGTAGGATAATCCGTACCCAGCGCCAAAGAGTTCGGCGCCGAGCAGGCTGATGAAACGCTACCGCTCAATCGACCGACTCCACCGCGCATTCCACTCCGGCCGCGCCTGGTTCACCTGGTCCCAATCAATCGAAATCGCCGTCTGCAAATAACCCTGCATCGCCTCCACTCGGGCGCGGGTCTTGTCGCTGGTGGGCGTGGTCGGGTTTGACGGGATCTGATCACCTTCCTCCAGCGCCGGCGCCTGGGCTTCGGCGGTCAGCAGGAAGGCCGCGAGTTTCTGTGCCAGTTCCGGTTGGTCGTTGCGTGCGATCACGCATTCGGCCACGTTCAGTACCACGGCGCCTTCCTTGGGTTGCGCGTATTCCATCGGCACGCCGAGCAGTTTCTGGGTAGCGACCTGGGTCGGGGTGAGGGGGAAGATCGCCGCTTCGTCGGTTTGCACCATCTCGGAGATTTTCGCGGAGCTGGCGATGTACTCCAGCACGTTGGGGCCGACGGTTTTGGGCCAGGCCTTGAAGCCCGGTTCCACGTTGGTCTCTGAGCCACCCTGGAGGCGGTTGAACATCAGGAAGCCGTGCAGGCCGAAGGTCGATGAGGCCAGGGACTGGAACACCACTTTGTCCTTGAAGCGCGGGTCGGCCAGGTCCATCCACGAGGTCGGTGCAGCCCAGCCTTTCTCTTTGAACAGCCTGGCGTTGTAGCCCAGGCCGGTGACGCCGAGGGTCACGGCCACGGCTTGGTCCTTGATTTTTGCCTTGGCCGGGATCTGCTCCAGGGTCGGGCTCGGCGCCAGTTTGTCGCACAGGCCCATGGAGATGGCGCGGTACATGATGCCGTCGTCGAGGAACATCACATGCATCTGCGGGTTGTCTTTGTTGGCCTGGACCTTGGCGAGGATGTCCGACGACGTGCCGGGCACGATCACCACCTTGACGTTATTGGCCTTTTCGAACGCGGGCAGCACCTTGTCGGCATACACCCGTTCCATGGTGCCGCCGTTCATGCCCAGGTACAGCGTCGGGGCCGCATGGGCGGTGGAGGCGAGCAGAGCGAGGGACAAGCAGGACAGCGCAATACGAGTATTCATGGATGTTTTTCCTCTCAGGCTTGGAAACGACGGATGGAAAACGCTTCGATGGGTTGCCGGCTGGCCCCTGTGCAGACGATCTCTGCCAGGGCTTCACCGACCGCCGGGCCCAGCTGGAACCCGGCGCCGGCAAAGCCGAAACCGTGGAGCAGGCCAGGCCGGGTGCTGCTGGGGCCGATCACCGGTTCATGATCGGGTAGGTAACCTTCGGTGCCGCTCCAGGTGCGAATCGCCTGGGCACCCTTGAGAAACGGGTACAGCTCGCCGGCATGGCGTAGAATCTCCAGCACCGCCGCTTGCCCGGGCCGCGCCTGCCGGGGACCAAGCGCAAAGCCGCGACCGCCGCCGAGGATGCAATTGCCCCGGGCCACCTGGCGCGCATAAATCCCGCCGCCTTCGACACCGGTGCTGACGTTCATCACCACGGCCAGCGGCTCGGTGACCAGCATGGCCGGGTGCGCAGATGTCATGGGGACCGGCTCGCCGAATTGCGCGGCGACGGTCCCTGCCCAGGCGCCGGCGCAATTGAGCAGCCATGGCGCCTGCAGGTGCAGGCCGTTGGCGCAATCCACCTGGAACTGGCGGCTGTCATGTTCGATGCGGATCACCGCGGCCTGCTCGTAGACACACGCGCCAAGGCGTTGCGCGGCACGGGCGAAGGCGGGGGATACCAGGCGCGGGTTGGCATGGCCATCTTCGGGGCATAACGACGCACCCACTGCGATATCCCCGACCCACGGAAAACGTGCGCGCAGTTCGGCGTAATCGAGCAACTGCAAGCCCAGGCCAAAGCCCCGCGTGTGTTCGGCATACGCCTGCAACGCGGCGAAATCCCCATGACTGCGCGCCAGTTTCAAATGCCCGGAGCGCACGTATTCGCCGTCGATACCGATCAAGCCGGGCAGGTCGGCCCACAATTGATGGGCGCGCTGCGACAACGGCAACTGATGCAACGGGCGTCCCTGGCGCCGCACGCCGCCATAATTCACGCCACTGGAGTGCGAGCCGCAGAAGTCCCGTTCCACCAACGCCACACGCTGACCTTTGTGCGCCAGCATCATGGCCGCCGACGCACCGACAATCCCGCCGCCGAGGACGATGACGTCGATCATGGCTGCACCTCCACGCCAAACGGTAGCGGCTTGATCGGGGCCTGGCCGCGCAAACGCCCGACGTCTTCTATCCCGCGACCGCTGCGCTCGGCGACGACTTCAGCCGCCGCCAGCCCGCACATGCGCCCCTGGCAGCGGCCCATGCCCACCCGGCAATGGGCCTTGACCCGATTGATTTCCCAATGACCTTCGTCCACCACGGTGCGGATATCGCCAACCCGGACTTCTTCACAGCGACACAGCATCAAGTCGTCCGGCGCCTGCGCGGCCCAGTCTGCCGGGAAGGGAAACGCAGTCTCCAGGCCCTGGCGAAAGCGCTGGATGCGCGCCAATTGCCGCTCAAGCAGGGCCGGGCGCTGATGATCGATCGCGACGCCTGCGTCTTCCAGCACCGCCAACGCCGCCCGCTCACCGGCCATCTGCGCGGCATCGGCACCCATGATCCCGGCACCGTCGCCCGCCAGGTACACACCGTCGACGCTGCTGCGCCCGGCACAGTCCCGTTGCGGCAACCACGCACGGTTCAAGGCATTCCAGGCAAATTCACAACCGAGCAGGTCTGCCAACTGCGTTTCGCTGCGCAGCGCATGGGCGAAGGCCACGGCGTCGCAGGCCAGGGTGTGCTTGCGCCAACGTATGCCGCTGACCCGTTGTTCACCGTCGATCTGCTGCAGCGTCACGCCCTGATGCACGGGAACGCCATGGGCCGTGAGCCAGGCGCGGTAATACAAGCCCTTGGCCAAGGTCGCCGGTTGTCCGAGCAGCGCCGGCAAGGCGCGGCATTGGGCGCTGAACGGCGCGCTGTCGAGCACGGCGACCACATCGGCGCCGGCCTTGGCGTATTGATACGCCACCAGATACAGCAACGGCCCGCTGCCACAAAACGCCACGCGTTCGCCGATGGCGCAACCTTGGTACTTCAAGGCGATTTGCGCCGCACCCAGGCTGTAGACACCGGGCAAGGTCCAGCCCGGCACCGGCAGGATACGGTCGGTGGCGCCGGTGGCGACGATGATCCGCGAATACTCGACACTGGCTGCGTGACCGTTGCTCAACAAGTCCAGGCGCCGATCCTCGGCATTCCACACCAGGGTTTCGGGGCGGTAGTCGATCAGCGGCGCCAGTTCATCCAGGGTGCGATGCACGGCCTCGGCCTTACCCGCCTCAAATCCGTATATTTGCCTGGCGGTACGTTGGAAGCCTGGGGGTTGGCGGCGATAGATCTGCCCGCCGCCGCGCAGGCTTTCGTCCACCAGGCAAGGCGTTACGCCGTGGTCGAACAGGGTGCGCGCGGCACTGATTCCTGCCGGGCCTGCGCCCACGATCACCACCGGCTTCATAGCTGGCGCCCCGGGTCGCGGCTGATCGCCTGGCCTTCTTCCAGCAGGGTCGAACAGGCGCGCACGCGTTGTCCGTCCGCCAGGCGCACCCAGCAGTCCTGGCAGGCGCCCATCAAGCAAAACCCGGCGCGGCGTTCGGCACTGAAATCGCTGCCGCGCAGGTGCTCGGCGCAGGTCAGTACCGCCGTCAGCAGGGTGTCGCCGAGCAAGCCTGTGGCCGGTTGCCCGTCGAGGGTAAACGCCAGGGCAGGGCGTGCGGTTTCGGTCAATCGTTTGAACAAGGCCATCAGTGTTTTCCCACCAGCACGCGATCCAGGCCGTAGACCCGGTCGAGCACAATCATGGCCGCCGCCGTGAGGGCAATCACCAGCGCCGACACTGCAGCCATCATCGGGTCGATGGATTCGGTGGCGTACACGTACATACGCACCGGCAAGGTTTGCGTGGCCGGCGAGCTGACGAAGATCGATAAGGTCACTTCGTCGAAACTGTTGATGAAGGCCAGCAACCAGCCGCCGGCCACGCCGGGCAGGATCATCGGCAACGTCACCAGGCGAAACAACGTGAAGCGTCCGGCACCGAGCGATTCGGCCGCCTGCTCGGCACTGCGATCGATCCCGATCGCTGCTGCCAATACCAGGCGCAGCACATAGGGCGTGATGATCACCACGTGCGCCAGCATCAGCCAGGTGAAGCTGCCGTTGACGCCCATCAAGGCGAACAACCGCAGCATCGCCACCCCCAACACCAAGTGCGGGATGATGATCGGCGACAGGAACAACGCACTGAAGAAGTTACGTCCCGGGAACTGATACCGGCTGATTGCAAGCGCCGCCGGCACTGCAATCAGCGTCGCCAGGGTTGCAGCGGTAAATGCCAGGATCAGGCTGTTGTAGAACGCCTGGATAAAGTCAGCACGCTCGAACACCGCGCGAAACCAGCGCAGGGAGAAGCCCGACGTGGGCAGGCTCAAGGTATTTTCCGGGGTGAAGGCCACCAGGCACACCACCACCAGCGGCGCCATCATGAACACCACTACCAGGCCGTGGAAGCCAAGGGCCAAAGGACCGTTTCTGGACATGCGCTTAAACCCCCAGGGACTTTTTGTAGCGGCCTTCGACCATGCGGTTCCAGCTCAGCATGATCAGCAGATTGACCAACAGCAGGACCACCGCGATGGTCGCGCCCATGGGCCAGTTGAGTTCCGAGAGGTACTGGTCGTACACCACGGTGGCGACCATTTTCAGGCGCCGCCCACCGAGCAGGCCGGGGATCGCAAAGGAGCTGGCGGCCAGGCCGAACACGATCAGGGTGCCGGACAGCACGCCCGGCATTACCTGGGGCAACACGATCTTGCGCATCACCGTGGCCTGGCTCGCGCCGAGCGACAAAGCCGCCTGTTCGGCCGAGGGGTCGAGCTTTTGCAGGGAGGTCCACACAGGGATGATCATGAACGGCAGCATCACGTGTACCAGCGCAATGATCACCGCGAACGGCGTGTACAACAGCTTCACCGGGCGCCCGCCCAGTGCCTGGATCACCTGGTTGACCAGCCCGTCGGCGCCGAGCAGCAGGCTCCAGCCGAACGCTCGCACCACCACCGAAATCAACAACGGCGTGAGGATCAGGATCAGGAAGATCGAGCGCCACGGCGTGCCCATGCGGCTGAGGATGTAGGCTTCGGGCACACCAATCACCACGCAGAGCAGCGTCACTAGCGCGCTGATCCAGAAGGTGCGCCAGAAGATTTCGTAGAAGTACGCGTCGCTGAACAACGCCAGGTAATGAGCCAAGGTCCACTCATCGGCCTTCACCCCCACTTGGTAGTCGAACACGTTGAACGACAGCACCAGGGTCAGGCCCAGCGGCAGAATCAGCAGCCCGGCGAACAGCAGCAACGCCGGCAGCGAGAGTAGATAGCCGCGACTCATGGGTGTACCTCATCCGCCGTCAGCACCCGCAGCAACTCGGCTTGCCAGTCCAGGCCGACTGCCGCGCCGCAATCCAGCGGCGCGCTGCCGTCGTTGCTGCGCACCACGGTGATTTCGCCCAGCGCGGTATGGATTCGGTACAGCCACTGGCTGCCGAAGAAGTAGCGGTCGAGCACCTGGCCTTGCAGGCGACCTTCGCTTGCGCCCACCAGCTGGATTTTTTCCGGGCGCAGGCTCAAGACCAGTTCGCCGTCACCCGCGGCGTGGCGCACCTGCGGGATGCCGCGTGCGTCGTAATCGCCGGCCAGCAGGTTAGCCTTGCCGACGAAGTCCGAGATAAAGCGCGTCCGCGGGTGTTCATACAGCTTGTAGGGCACGTCGATCTGCGTCACGCGCCCGGCCTGCATCACCACCACACGGTCGCTGATGGACAGCGCCTCGGCCTGGTCATGAGTGACCATCAGGGTGGTGATGCCCACCGCGTGCTGGATGCGGCGGATTTCAAACTGCATCTCTTCGCGCAGGTTCGCGTCGAGGTTGGACAGCGGCTCATCCAGCAACAATACCGGCGGTTCGATCACCAGCGCGCGCGCCAGGGCCACGCGTTGGCGCTGGCCGCCGGACAATTCCCGGGGGTAACGGTCGGCGTGGGGGGCCAGGCGCACCAGCTCCAGCACGGTCTTGACCTTGGCG
The DNA here is from genome assembly GCF_014889455.1 of Pseudomonas sp. K8. NCBI lineage: Bacteria > Pseudomonadati > Pseudomonadota > Gammaproteobacteria > Pseudomonadales > Pseudomonadaceae > Pseudomonas > Pseudomonas sp. K8. Next base: position 576 of record NZ_VJWO01000027.1, on the reverse strand, counting down.
GCGATCTCGGCGGCCGGCACTTTGCGCATCTTCAGGCCGAAGGCGATGTTGTCGCGCACGGTCATGTGCGGGAACAGCGCATAGCTTTGGAACACCACGCCCAGGCCACGGCTGGCGGGCTTGGCGTAGGTGATGTCGCGACCGTCGAGCAGGATCTGCCCAGCGCTCACGTCGACGAAGCCGGCGATCATTTGCAGGGTGGTGGTCTTGCCGCAGCCCGAGGGGCCGAGCAGGGAAACGAACTCGCCTTTTTCCACCGCAAGGTCAGTGGCGACCACCGCATCGACGGCGCCGTAGCGTTTGCTCAAGGCGTTGAGTTGGAGAAATGCCATGTCTGCGTTCCACCTTTTTTGAGTCGCGTCGAAACGCGCTTTTTTGTTTTGGGCAGATGCGAAAAGGGTGTTGCGGGTGCGTTGGCGCTCGATCTTGAGTCGGCTGCCGGTTGTTGTTCATTTCGCCCCTGTGGACGCAGATTAGGACGAAGACTAGGATGGGCGAAAGATAGAATTTCACTGAATGGAGTGTTTTTTTCAGTTTTATTCACTAACAAGAATTATTGATGAGATAACACGCTAT
>NZ_VJWO01000026.1:0-85679 GCF_014889455.1 Pseudomonas sp. K8 | reverse complement strand
GCCCTACGCCGCAGTTCATATCGATCTGCGCCAGCGTTCGCCACGCCCTGAATCGAGTAGAGGTATCCCCATGGTGATCTGGTTATTGGTGGGTTTCGCAGCCGCGATTGCCCTGGCGTATCGACAAGCCGCCGCTGTCCACTGGCTGGGCGCTGGCCTGGCCTGGCTGGCGGCCGGCTACCTGTTCAACGTGGTCGCCGTTTTCGGCACCACCGTCGTGGCGCTGTTAGTGGTATTGCCCGCGTTGCTGATGACAATCAAACCGCTGCGTCGCCGCCTGTTGACCAGCAAGGCTCTGAGCCTATTTCGTACAGTGATGCCGGCAATGTCCGACACCGAGCGCGCGGCCATCGAGTCCGGCACCGTGTGGTGGGATGCCGAACTGTTCAGCGGCCGACCCGACTGGCAGCGCCTGCTGCAAGCCGCGCCGGCCAGCCTGAGTGCCGAGGAACAAGCCTTCCTCGACAACGAAGTCGAAACCCTGTGCGACATCGCCAACGACTGGGAAACCACCCAGGTCTGGCAAGACATGTCCCCCGAGGGCTGGCAGTACACCAAGGACGCCGGTTTCCTTGGCATGATCATTCCCAAGCAGTACGGCGGCAAAGGCTTTTCCCACTACGCGCATTCGCAAGTGGTGATGAAGCTGTCGACGCGCTGCTCGGCGGCGGCGATTTCGGTGATGGTGCCCAACTCCCTGGGCCCGGCGGAATTGCTGCTGCATTACGGCACCGATGCCCAGCGTAATTACTACCTGCCGCGCCTGGCGCGTGGCGAAGACATCCCGTGTTTCGCGCTGACCAGCCCGTATGCCGGTTCCGACGCCGGGGCGATTCCGGACCTGGGCATCGTCTGCAAAGGCCTGCACGAAGGCGAGGAAGTACTGGGTTTCAACGTGACCTGGGACAAGCGCTACATCACCCTTGGCCCGATTGCCACGGTGCTTGGCCTGGCGTTTCGTGCGCAAGACCCGGACGGTCTACTCGGCCAGCCGGGTTCGCTGGGCATCACTTGCGCGTTGATCCCAACCTCCCATCCGGGCGTGAACAGCGGTCGTCGGCACTGGCCGCTCAACGCGGTATTTCAGAACGGTCCTACCACCGGCAAGGATGTGTTCATTCCCCTGGAGTGGGTCATCGGCGGCCGCGAACAGGTCGGCAACGGCTGGCGCATGCTGATGGAATGCCTGGCGGCCGGTCGGGCGATTTCCTTGCCGTCGGCCAACGTCGGCCTGGGCAAGGTCGCAGTACGCGGCACCAGCGCGTATGCGGCGATGCGCAAACAGTTCGGCCTGCCCATCGGCAAGTTCGAAGGCGTGCAAGCCCCGTTGGCGCGCATGGCCGGGCATTTGTATGCCTGCGACGCGGTGCGCAAGGTGTCGGTGGCATCGCTGGATGCCGGCGAGAAACCTTCGGTGATCTCCGCCATCGCCAAATACCACGTCACCGAGCGCGCGCGGGTGATCGTCAACGACGGCATGGACATCGTCGCCGGCAAGGGCATCTGCATGGGCCCCAACAACTTCCTGGCCCGCGCTTATCAACAAAGCCCGATTGCGATCACGGTAGAAGGCGCGAACATCATGACCCGCTGCCTGATCATCTTTGGCCAGGGCCTGATCCGTTGCCATCCCTATGTGTTGCGCGAGATGGAAGCGGCGCGCAACCCCGATCGGCGCAAGGCGCTTGAAGCGTTTGACAGCGCAATGTTCGGCCATATGAGCTTTGTGCTGGCCAATACGGTGCGCGCCGCAGTGCATTCGCTCACTGGCGGGCGCCTGATTTCCGCACCCGCCAAGACCGAGCCGGCGTTGGCGTCCTACTACCGTCAGGCCAATCGGCTGTCGGTGGTGTTGGCTTTGATCTCGGACGTTTCCATGGGCGTGCTCGGCGGTGCGCTCAAGCGCAAGGAAAGTATCACCGGGCGCCTGGGCGATATTCTTTCGCAGTTGTACATCTTGTCTTGCGTGCTCAAGCGCTTTGAAGATGACGGCCGGCCCCAGGCGGATTTGCCGCTGGTGCATTGGTCGGCCCAGGATGCGTTGCTGCGCGCCCATGAAGCCTTCGCCGAAACACTCGATAACTATCCGTCGAAAGCTGCTGCGGCGGTGGTGCGCGGCTTGAGTTTTCCGTTCGGTATTCCCCTGCGTAAACCCTCGGACCGGCTGTTGGCCCAGGTGGCGGATGTGGTGCAGACCCCCGGCGAAACCCGTGAGCGCTTGCTGGCCAATTCCTATATCCCACGTCCGGAAATCGACAAGCTGACCTACGGCGAATTGGCTTTCCGCCTGTTGCCGCAGGTGGAGCTGATCGAAGCACGGCTCAAGCCTGCGATCAAACAGGGCTTGCTCGAACCGATGCCGATCGCCGCCACGGCCTTTGCCGCCTGGCGCGTCAAGGCGCGGGCGCTGGACTTGATCAGCAGCGATGAAGACGCCTTGCTCGCGCGCTATGTGGAATATGCCGACCACGGCATCCAGGTCGACGACTTCCCGCAGGACTTCGGTTTGCTCGAGGCGTTGCAGCAGCGTAAGCACGTGTTGCAACCATCTACCCAGCGTCGTACCAGCCAGGGCGAGAATGCTTCGGTCAATTGAGTGGCACTGAATGAACGCGCCTACATGGCTCGGGCGTTCATACCGATACCGTATCGTGAGTGGATGTTTATATGAGTGACAGCTACCTATCGTTCGTCAATTCCCCCTGGGGCCGACGCCTGGCCCAGGCCATCGGCCTGCCGCAACCGTTGCCGCTGCAGCGTCATCGCCGTGGCCAGCAAGGCCTGGCCAACCCGGTGATCGTCGCCGGGGCAGGGCGCCTGGCTGCGCAAGTGCAACAGATTTTCAGCGCCACCGACACGGTCGCCGCCACTGCAGCGACCCTCAAGGCGCCGTCTACGGTCACGGTGCAGGGCGCGGTGTTCGATGCCACTGGCGTCGTCGACCTGCAGCAGCTCGATGAGCTCTACGTATTTTTCCACGCCAACGCCAAGCGCCTCGCCCAGCATGGCCGCGTGGTGGTGCTCGGCACTGCTCCCGAAGACTGTCGGGATTTGCCCCAGGCCATCGCCCAGCGCGCCCTCGAAGGGTTGGTGCGTTCGCTGGCCAAGGAACTGCGCCGGGCGATCACCGTGCAGTTGATCTACGTCGCGCCGGGGGCCGAACACGCCCTGGACAGCAGCCTGCGCTTCTTTCTGTCGCGTCGTTCGGCCTATGTGTCGGGGCAAGTGGTGCGCCTGGAAAAACCGCTGGACGGCCCTGTCACGGTCAACTGGGACACCCCCTTCGCCGGCCGCCGCGCACTGGTCACCGGTGCCTCCCGCGGCATCGGCTTGGCGATTGCCCAGGTATTGGCCCGCGACGGCGCCCATGTGGTGTGCGTGGATGTGCCCCAAGCCGAGGACGCGCTGCAACACGCCGCCGCCAGCGTCGGTGGCTCGGCGTTGCCACTGGACATTACCGCAGCAGATGCGGCCTCACTGTTGCAGGCCCATGTCAGCCAATCCGGCGCCTTCGACGTGGTGGTGCATAACGCCGGGATCACCCGCGACAAGACCATCACCAAGATGACCGAAGCGGCGTGGCGCAGTGTGCTGGCGGTCAACCTGCAAGCGCCGCTGCAACTGAGCCACGCGCTGCTGGAATGCCAGGGCCTGAACCCGGGCGGGCGTATCGTCTGTGTGTCGTCGATTTCCGGCATCGCCGGCAACCTCGGGCAAAGCAACTACGCCACCTCCAAAGCCGGCGTGATCGGCCTGGTCCACGGCCTGGCGCCGTTGGCGGCGGCGCAGCAGGTCACGGTGAACGCGGTGGCGCCGGGGTTCATCGAAACCCAGATGACCGCGAAGATCCCGCTGCTGATCCGCGAAGCCGGGCGGCGCATGAATTCGCTGTCCCAGGGCGGCCAGCCGATCGACGTGGCCGAGACCATCGCCTGGCTGGCCCACCCGGCGTCCGGCGGCGTCAACGGCCAAGTCGTGCGCGTGTGCGGCCAAAGCCTGCTGGGAGCTTGAGCCATGGACTACGTGACGCAGATCATCGACCCGCCGCCGTCGCTGCCCCAGTTGTTGCTGGACGGCCTGCGCGCCTTGCGCAAACCCAAGCTCGACGGCGCGCCTGAGTTGCCCAAGGCGCGTCTGGTGCGTTCGGCGGTGGAATTGTCGGCCACCGGCATCGCCGCGTATGGCCGCGCCTGTGGTTTCCGGCATGAGCAGGGCGTGCCGCTGGCCTACCCGCAGGTGCTGGCGTTCCCGTTGCACCTGATGCTGCTGACCCGGCCGAGTTTCCCGTACCCGGCCAGCGGCATGGTCCACCTGGCCAATCGCATTCGTCAGCACCAGCGCTTGCACGCGGGCCAGGCCCTGCGCCTGGAGGTGTACTGCGAGCGTTGGGTGGCGCACCCCAAGGGCCAGGCGCTGAGCATCGCCACCCGGGCCTACGGTGCGGACACGCTGCTGTGGGAAAGCGACAGCCTGTACCTGCGGCGCGACGTGAAAAACCCGGTGGGTGAGCCATGGGCGGACGTGCTGCCCTTGCAGGAAGAAGGCCTGTTGCGCACCCAGCGCTGGGTCCTGCCCGCCGACCTGGGCCGGCGGTTTGCCAAGGTCTCGGGGGATTTCAACCCGATTCATACCTCGCTGATCGGCGCAAAACTCTTTGGCTTTCGCCGCGCCATCGCCCACGGCATGTGGACATTGGGCCGCGCATTGGCCGCCGAGCAACCGCCGGGTGGCCTGGATCAGGCGCAAGCGCATTGCGACTTCAAGCTGCCGATCTTCCTGCCCGGCCAGGTCGCGCTGTGGCGCCGCCCCGTGAGCGGCCCACGGCGTGAGTTCGAAGTGCGCAACTTCGCCGGTGACAAACCGCACATGCGCGGGCTTTTTATCTGGAACGAGCGTCTTAAATGAATGACTACAGCTTCAACCCGGCCCCGGCCCGCCGCGTGGCGATCATCGGCGGCAACCGCATTCCGTTTGCCCGCTCCAACACGGTGTATGCCCACGACAGTAACCAGGATTTGCTGGTGGCCGCGCTGCAAGGCCTAGTCGACCGCTACAACCTGCACGGCCAGCGCCTGGGCGAGTTCGCCGCGGGCGCGGTGATCAAGCACTCGCGGGATTTCAACCTGGCGCGCGAGTCGCTGTTATCGACCACGCTGTCTGCGCAAACCCCGGCCTACGACCTGCAACAAGCCTGCGGCACGGGCCTGGAAGCGGCCTTGCTGGTGGCGAACAAGATCGCCCTCGGCCAGATCGACGTGGGCATCGCCGGTGGCGCCGACACCACGTCCGACGCGCCCATCGGCCTCAATGAAGCGCTGCGCCACACCTTGCTTGCGGCCAATCGCGCCAAGGCCATGGGCGACAAGGTGAAGGCGCTGCTGAAGGTGCGTCCGTCGATGTTCTTCAAGCCGCTGCTGCCGCGCAATGGCGAACCGCGCACCGGTCTGTCGATGGGCGAGCACTGCGAAGAAATGGCCAAGCGCTGGCAGATCAAGCGCCTGGCCCAGGATGAATTGACCCTCAGCAGCCACCAGCGCCTGGATGCCGCCTATCAACGCGGTTTCTTCGACGACCTGATCAGCCCCTATCGCGGCCTGGCGCGGGACAACAACCTGCGCGCCGACACCAGCCTGGAGAAGCTCGCCAGCCTGTCCCCGGCCTACGACCGCCAGAACGGCACGCTCACGGCGGGCAACTCCACACCGCTGACCGACGGCGCCTCGGTGGTGCTGTTGGCCAGTGAAGCGTGGGCCGCCGAACACGGCTGGCCGGTGTTGGCTTACCTGCGCACCGGCGAGACCGCGGCGGTGAATTTTGTCGACGGCAGCGAAGGCCTGCTGATGGCGCCGGCCTATGCCGTGCCGCGCATGCTCAAGCGTGAGGGCCTGGGCTTTGCCGACTTCGATTTCTTCGAGATCCACGAAGCGTTCGCCGCCCAGGTGCTCTGTACGCTCAAGGCCTGGGAAGACGCCGACTACTGTCGCGAACGGCTGGGGCTGGACGCACCGCTGGGCACCATCGACCGCGCCAAGATGAACGTCAACGGCGGCTCCCTGGGCTGCGGGCATCCCTTCGCCGCCACCGGGGGCCGGCAATTGGCGGCGTTGGCCAAGGCGATCCACGAGCGTGGCGGCGGGCGCGGCCTGATTTCGATCTGCGCGGCGGGCGGGCTGGGCATTACCGCCATCGTCGAAAAGTAGCGCTATCCAAAACAACAACAAGGAAACTGCCATGAACGCTATCAGCCTGGAACACACCGAACGCATCTGGTTGAACGCCTACCTGCCTGGCGTCCCGGCGGACATCGATGCCGGTATCGAGGACTACCCGTCGCTGCGCGAGGTGTTCTTGGAGCACCTGGAAAAATTCCGCGAACGGGTGGCCTACGTCAGCATCGGCACCGAAATGACCTATGCCGACTGGCACATGCAGGGCATTGCGTTTGCCGCCTGGTTGCAAGGCCAGGGTGTGAAGACCGGCGACCGCGTGGCGCTGATGATGCCCAACTGCTTGCAGTACCCGATCTGCCTGCTGGGGACGATCCTGGCCGGTGCGGTGGTGGTCAACGTCAACCCGCTGTACACCGCCCATGAACTCAAGCATTTGCTCAAGGACAGCGGCGCCGAGACGGTGGTGATCTTCGAGAACTTCGCCCACACCCTGGAAAAAGCCATGCCCGGCAGCAGCGTCAAGCGCGTGGTGGTGGCGGCCATTGGCGACTTGCTCGGCACCTTCAAGGGCGCGGCGATGAACTTCATCCTGCGCCGCGTGCAGAAACAGGTGCCGAGGTTCAACCTGCGCGGTTCGGTACGCTTCAATCAGGCGCTCAAGCAAGGACGGGCGCTGACCCATTTCCCGGTGGACATGCACCTCGACGACCTGGCCTTCCTGCAATACACCGGCGGCACCACGGGTGACGCCAAGGGTGTGATGCTCAGCCACCGCAACATCATCGCCAACCTGCTGCAAGCCAAGGCCTGGGTCGGCAACCAATTGGACCAGGACAAGCAGGAAACCAACGTCACCTTGTTGCCGCTGTATCACATCTTTTCGCTGACGGTGAACTGCCTGATGTTCATGTGCCTGGGCGGGCGCAACATCCTGATCGCCAACCCACGGGACGTGAAGCGCGTGCAGATGATCCTGCGCAAGGAGCGCTTCAACGGGATTGCCGGGGTCAACACGTTGTTTAACGGCTTGCTGGAGAACCAGGAGTTCTGTGCGCGGGACTTTTCCGACCTGCGCATGGTGATCGCCGGTGGCATGGCCACGCACACGGCGGTGGCCAAGCGCTGGAAGGACGTCACCGGGCTGCCGATCATCGAAGGCTACGGGCTGACCGAATGCTCGCCGGTGGTGAGCATCAGCCCGATCGACATTTCCCGCATGCGCGAGATGGAGTTCACCGGCAGCATCGGCGTGCCCTTGCCGTCGACCTGGGTGCGTTTCATGCGCGAAGACGGCGAATTGACTGACCTCGGTGAGCAGGGCGAATTGCAAGTGCGCGGCCCGCAGGTGATGCAGGGCTACTGGAAGCGGCCCAAGGAAACCGCCGAGGTGCTGGATGCCGAGGGCTGGCTGTCGACCGGCGATATCGGGGTGATGGATACGCGCGGTTATATCCGCCTGGTCGACCGCAAGAAGGACCTGATCCTGGTCTCGGGCTTCAACGTGTACCCCAATGAAATCGAAGACGTGGTGGCGCTGCACCCCGGCGTTGCTGAAGTGGCGGCAATCGGTGTGGAAGATGGCGTGACCGGCGAGAGGGTGAAGATCATCGTGGTGCGCAAAGACCCGAACCTGACCCAGGCACAGATCCTGGCCCATTGCCGGGAATACCTGACGGGGTACAAAGTGCCCAGGTACGTGGAGTTTCGCAGCACCGAGCTGCCCAAGACCACGGTGGGCAAGGTACTGCGCCGCGCGCTACGCTAACTTGAATCTCTAGGTGATCTAAATGTGGGAGGGGGCTTGCCCCCGATAGCGGAGTTGAAGTCACCGAGCCTATCGACTGATCCACCGCCATCGGGGGCAAGCCCCCTCCCACATTTCAGAGCGAGTTCACATTGACCCAGCGCTGTTCTCGAGCCGCCACGCGAATCGCCGTCGCCAGCCGCTCGACCGCCCACGCGGCCCAAGGAAACCGCCGAGCTGCCCAAGACCACGGTGGGCAAGGTGCTGCGCCGCGCGCTGCGCTAACTTGAATCTCTAGGTGATCTAAATGTGGGAGGGGGGCTTGCCCCCGATAGCGGAGTTGAAGTCACCGAGCCTATCGACTGATCCACCGTCATCGGGGGCAAGCCCCCTCCCACATTTCAGACCGAGTTCACATTGACCCAGCGCTGTTCTCGAGCCGCCACGCGAATCGCCGTCGCCAGCCGCTCGACCGCCCACGCTGCCTCGAAGTCGCTGCCGTCCGCGCCCTGGCCGGCCACTGCCAGAATCAACTCGCGCACTTCCAGCGTCTTCAATTCGTTGTAGCCCAACTGATGGCCGGCGGCCGGGCTGAACGCCGCGTAGCCGGGCAGGGCGGGGCCGGCCAGCAGGCGTTGGAAGCCGTCCTGGCCCTTGCGACACAGGCGCAGTTCGTTCAAGCGCTCCTGATCGAAGGCCAACGTGCCTTGCGTCCCGCTGATCTCAAACGCCAGGTGGTTCTTGTAACCGTGCTTGAGCCAACTGCTGCTCACCGTGCCGCGCGCGCCGTTGGCGAAACGCAGCAGGGCATGTACCTGGTCGTCCACGGCAATCGACTTGAGTGTGTCGCCGCCTTTGACGGCGGGGCGCTGTGCATGCACGGTCTGCGTATCGGCGCACACGCTGACCACATCGCCCACCAGATAGCGTGCCATCGACAGCAAGTGGCTGCCCAGGTCTGCCAGGGCGCCACCGGCATGTTCCACCTCACAGCGCCATGACCAGGGTGAAGCCGGGTCGGCCATGAAGTCTTCGCTGAACTCACCCTGGAAACTGATGATTTCGCCCAATTCGCCGTTGGCGATGATCTGCTTTGCCCACCCGATCATCGGGTTGTGCTGGTAGTTGTAGCCGACCCGCGTCACCACGCCCGCCGCACTCGCGGCGTGGCGCATGGCGTCGGCCTGCGCCAGGCTGACCGCCAGCGGTTTTTCGCAGTACACCGCCTTGCCCGCCGCGAGCGCGGCCATGGCCATGGGGTAGTGCAAATGGTTCGGTGTGGTGATCGCCACCACATCGACCGTGGGGTCGTTGACCAGCGCTTGCCAGTCACCATGGGCCTGGGCAAATCCCCAGGCATCGGCGCAGCGCTGGGCGCGTTCGGTGTCGGCATCGGCCAGGGCGGCCAGCTTGAGGCTGACCGGCAGCTCGAATACCGTGCGGGCGTTATTGAACGCCAGGGCATGGGCGCGGCCCATGAAGCCTGTGCCGATCAGGCCGATTCCGAGTTTGCGCATAGCCGTGGTCCTTTGGATTATTGTTTTCAGGGAGGCTATTAATGGAATATAAATTCTCATAATTCAATATGTGGAAAAAATAATTCATTTCTGAAGCTATATCATTGCAGTTGATGTGGTTATATTCAGCGCAGGGTTAAAAGCCGCCAGTTAACAAAAGATAACGTAGCGCCGATTGTCAGACGATTCGAAAGCCCGATAGGATGGCCCCTACTTCCTCCAGGCGCTCTAGATTGCAGGTTTCAGAGCCCGGGAAGGTAAGACGACCTAACAATAATAAATGGGAGAAAGGTCTATGAGTGAGCCTGTCATGGGTTGGGTTGTTTGCCGCCCACGCGCCGCACGCAGGGTTGCGTTGTTGGCCACAGCGCTCTCGTTGCTGGCCGGTGCCGCGTTGTCGCCACCGCTGTTGGCAGCCAGCGATACCGCCGCACAGCCGGTGTTTGCAATTGAATCCCCCAAGGCCGCCAAGGGCCTGATGATCGACGTGGTCCACGCGGGCTCGCGCCTGGTGGCGGTCGGTGATCGCGGGCACATCCTCTATTCCGATGACCAGGGCAGCACCTGGACCCAAGCCAAAGTCCCCACCCGCCAACTGCTCACGGCGGTGTTTTTTGTCGATGACAAACACGGCTGGGCCGTCGGCCACGATGCGCAGATCCTCGCCAGCGTCGACGGCGGCGCCACCTGGGTCCAGCAATACCAGGACCTCAAGCGCGAAGCGCCGTTGCTCGACGTCTGGTTCAACGACGCCAACCACGGCCTGGCCGTCGGCGCCTACGGGGCGCTGATCGAAACCACCGACGGTGGCAAAACCTGGGAAGACGTCAGCGAGCGCCTCGACAACGAAGACCAGTTCCACCTCAACGCCATCGCCCAGATCAAGGACGCCGGCCTGTTTATCGTCGGTGAGCAGGGCAGCATGTTCCGCTCCAGCGACGACGGCCAGACCTGGGAAAAACTCGAAGGCCCCTACGAGGGTTCACTGTTCGGCGTGATCGGCACCGCCCAGCCGCACACCCTGTTGGCCTACGGCTTGCGTGGCAACCTGTACCGCTCCACGGATTTCGGCAGCACCTGGGAGCAGGTCGAACTGAATGCGGCGCGCGGCGCCCTGGAGTTCGGCTTGTCCGGGGCGACCTTGCTCGATGACGGCGCGCTGGTGGTGGTCGGTAACGGCGGCAGCGTGGTGGTCAGCCATGACGACGGCCAGACCTTCAGCGTATTCAATCGCCCGGACCGTATTTCACTCTCGGCAGTGACGGCGGCGGGCAATGGCAACTTGATTCTGGTCGGGCAGGGGGGTGTTCGTGTTGCTACGCCAACCGGCGCCGAACCCACAAAACAATAAGAAGGCGGGGAAAGAATGAGCAGTCATCACAACGATAAAGCGACCTTTCTTGAGCGCCTGATCTTCAACAACCGCCCGGCAGTGATCGTCATCTGCCTGCTGGTGAGTATTTTCCTGTTCTGGCAGGCGACGTTGATTCGCCCCTCCACCAGCTTCGAAAAGATGATCCCGCTCAAGCACCCCTTCATCGAAAAGATGATGGAACACCGCAACGACCTGGCCAACCTGGGCAACACGGTGCGTATCTCGGTAGAGGCCAAGGACGGTGACATCTTCACCAAGGACTACATGGAGACCCTGCGGCAGATCAACGACGAGGTGTTCTACATCTCTGGCGTCGACCGCTCGGGCCTCAAGTCGCTGTGGAGCCCCAGCGTGCGCTGGACCGAAGTCACCGAGGAAGGCTTTGCCGGCGGGGAAGTGATCCCGCAGAGCTACAACGGCTCGCCGCCGAGCCTCGATCAACTGCGCAACAACGTGCTCAAGTCCGGCCAGGTCGGGCGCCTGGTGTCCAACGACTTCAAGTCGAGCATTGTCGACATCCCGCTGCTGGAGTCCTACCCGGACCCGCAGGACCAGGGCAAGTTGCTGGCCCTGGACTATCGGCAGTTCTCCCATGAACTGGAAGACAAGATCCGCACCAAGTTCGAAGCGCAGAACCCCAACGTCAAGATCCACATCGTCGGTTTCGCCAAGAAGGTCGGCGATCTGATCGACGGGCTGGTGATGGTCGTGCTGTTCTTCGGCGTTGCCTTCGTCATCACGCTGGTGCTGTTGCTGTGGTTCACCAACTGCCTGCGCAGCACCGTCGCGGTGTTGAGCACGACGCTGGTGGCGGTGGTCTGGCAACTCGGCTTGATGCACTTCTTCGGCTTCGGGCTCGATCCGTATTCGATGCTGGTGCCGTTCCTGATCTTCGCCATCGGTATTTCCCACGGCGTGCAGAAGATCAACGGTATCGCCCTGCAATCGAGCGACGCGGACAATGCGCTGACTGCCGCACGGCGGACCTTCCGGCAACTGTTCCTGCCGGGGATGATCGCGATTCTGGCGGATGCGGTGGGTTTCATTACCCTGCTGATCATCGACATCGGGGTGATCCGGGAACTGGCCATCGGCGCGTCCATCGGCGTGGCGGTGATCGTGTTTACCAACCTGATCCTGCTGCCGGTGGCGATTTCCTACGCGGGCATCAGCAAGCGCGCCGTGGCCAGGAGCAAGAAAGACGCGAATCGCGAACACCCGTTCTGGCGCCTGCTGTCGAATTTCGCCAACCCGAAGGTCGCGCCGATTTCCGTCGCCCTGGCGCTGGTCGCGTTCAGCGGCGGCCTCTGGTACAGCCAGCACCTCAAGATCGGCGACTTGGACCAGGGCGCGCCGGAGCTACGCCCGGACTCGCGCTACAACAAGGACAACAACTTCATCATCAGCAACTACTCCACCAGTTCCGACGTGCTGGTGGTGATGGTCAAGACCAAGGCCGAAGGCTGCTCGCGCTATGAAGCCATGGCGCCCATCGACCAGTTGATGTGGAAGATGCAGAACACCGAGGGCGTGCAGTCGGCGATCTCGCTGGTGACCGTGTCCAAGCAGATGATCAAGGGCATGAACGAGGGCAACCTGAAATGGGAAACCCTGTCGCGCAACCCGGATGTGCTGAACAACTCCATCGCCCGCGCCGATGGCCTGTACAACAACAACTGCTCCCTGGCGCCGGTGTTGGTGTTCCTCAACGACCACAAGGCCGAAACCCTCGACCGCGCCGTGCATGCGGTGCAGGACTTCGCCAAGGAAAACAACAAGGACGGCCTGGAGTTCATCCTCGCCGCCGGTAACGCCGGGATCGAGGCCGCTACCAACGAGGTGATCAAGGAGTCGGAGCTGACCATCCTGATCCTGGTGTACCTGTGCGTGGCGACCATGTGCATGATCACCTTCCGCTCCTGGGCGGCGACCCTGTGCATCGTGCTGCCGCTGGTGCTGACCTCGGTGCTGGGCAACGCGTTGATGGCGTTCATGGGCATCGGCGTCAAGGTCGCGACCTTGCCGGTGGTGGCCCTTGGCGTGGGCATCGGCGTGGACTACGGCATTTACATCTACAGCCGTCTGGAAAGTTTCCTGCGCGCTGGCCTGCCGTTGCAAGAGGCGTACTACCAGACGCTCAAGTCCACAGGCAAGGCGGTGCTGTTCACCGGGTTGTGCCTGGCGATCGGCGTGTGTACCTGGATCTTCTCGGCGATCAAATTCCAGGCCGACATGGGCCTGATGCTGACCTTCATGCTGCTGTGGAACATGTTCGGCGCGCTGTGGCTGCTGCCGGCGCTGGCGCGGTTCCTGATCAAACCGGAGAAGTTGGCCGGGCAGAAAGGCAACTCGCTGTTCGCCCACTGAGTGCGGCGGTGGGGGCGGTTGCGCCCCCACCGGCAACGTCACGCTGCGCTCACCGGCTTGCGCGCGGTGTGGGCGCGATCGCCAGGAACAACTGATCCACCGGCGGCGTGATCAATACGTAGACAATCCGCCTGATCGGCTCGGCGCCCGGCTCCTGGGGGTTGCGCAAGCTGCTCTGGACGTGTTGCTTGAGCAAATCCTTCTGCGTGTATTTGCGCTGCTCCGCCAGTTTCAGATGGGCGCGGGTATAGCGCGCGGGCGGGGCGTCGGCGCTGGCGTAATGGAAGTGGGCATACCACAGCACCGTCGGCGGTTTTTTCGCTTTGTCATACACCGCGTATTCGGTGAAGAAATCGCCACTGAGGGTCGGCCGTTGCGGGTCGGCCAGGCTGGTCAGGTTGATATCGATCTGCTGGTGTTGCCACAGGTAATCGAGGCTCTCCTGGGTCGGCCATTGACGCTTGTAGCCCTCGCTGCACACCCGTTCCGCCAGCCGCAGCATATCGCGGGCCTGGGCCTGGTACTCATCGATCAGGTCCTGGGCCGAGGGTTTGTCGAGGTGGTCGCGCTGGATTTCCTCGGCCAGCGCGGTGAGCTTGTCCGCGTGCCCGCTGAGCAGCTCATCCCAGTCGCCCGGGTTGACCTGTTGGCGTGTGCGCGGCGAGTCGAGTTTTTGCCGGTCGGCGGTAATGACGCGTTCAATGTCGCGGCGCTGTTCGATCAGCGTCTGGGCCAAACCTTTGAGGGTCGCCAGCGTGCGGCCTCGCGGGGGCTGCGTGGGGGCTTGGGAAGGCGGTTCGGCGGTGGTCGCCCAGCCGTCCGCGTGCTTGTTGAAAGAGGCAACGGCTTCACCGGTCAGCGTATCGGTGAGGGTGAAGTGCTCCTCGGCGTTCTGCGCATCGGCCGGCTTGAGTTCGCCGATCAAATACTCTTTTTTGCGGGTCTTGAACACGCGCTTTGTCGGCGCCTTGGCGCGCAGGGTTTTCGACAGCGGCAGCACCACCTCCAACGCTTCCTGCTTGCGCACCACCGATTCCAGCTCGCTGTTCGCCAGCGCCTGGGCGTATTCGAGGCCCGCCAGCAGACGTTCGGCCTGCGGGCGCAGGCGGCTCGGGTGGAGCGCCTTGAGTACGCGGATCGCCTCTTCATAACGGCGGTACTTTTTCAGCACGCTCTCGTACACATGCCGTTGTTCGACCAGGGTGTATTCGGTGCTGCTGCGCACTTCGACGTGAGACAGCAGCGCCGCGCTCAGGTCGGTTTGCTCCAGGCGTTTGACGTACAGCTCTTCCTGCGGCGGCAGGCGTACATCGGTCATCTCCACGCTGCTGACGGCCAGGTAGTCGAGGGCGTTGAGCCGCAGGTTGTCGGGGAAAAAATTCTGCGGGTATTCGATCTGGGCCAGCAATTCCTGGCGTATCGTGCGTCCCGCCAGCGAATCGTTTTCCAGCTGTTCCAGGGTGGTTTCCATGGCAACGGAAACCTCGGCCATGTGCTGGCGGATGTTTGCTGACTCGGTGGCGTTGCGCACGTATTCGTCGTAGACCGTCGAGTCGCCGAGCAAGTTATTCACGAACATGCGGCGCGCCATTCGTGCCATGGGTTCGCCCGCGCCGGAAAAACGCATGGCATTCAACCGGCCCAGGAGCATCTCGTGGATAAACAGTTGTTGGTCCCAGACCGTCTTGAGGATTTTTGCGCGGTCATGCACATGCACGCCAGCGCCGCCGACTTTTTCCAGTTCTACGCCGAGCTTGACCATCTCCAGGCGCGGGGCGAGTGATTGGGCAAACAGCAATTCCAGGTTCTCCAGCAGAATCTGGAATTCGGTGCGCAATTGCTGATGCTTGAGGGTTTCGCGCTGATGCCGTGTTTCCAGGGCGGGCCTTTGCTGGTCGCTGGCTTTTTGCAGCAGGTTCCACACCAGCTGCGCGGTTTTGCGTTGTTTGACCAAGGCGTCCAGGGCGGGTGATATCTGTGTGCTCGCTGCCTGGAATGGCGCCATCAGGTGCTGCATGTCTTCACTGAGCACTTGCACCCGGGCGAGCACTTCGTGTTTCTTGCGCAGGTTTTCTTCGCGCAAGGCGGCCAGGCGCTTGGGCCCGCCACCCAGCAGTTTGAGCCCGCGGTCCAGCGACCAATGGCCGTTGCCGTCGGTGCTCAGCAAAATCCCGGGATGTTCGGGTTTTTGCGGATGAACGATGAACACGTCAGCAAAACCCGGGACGATGCTCACCCTGAATAACAGCCCGGCCACCGAGGCATGCCACAGGCCGTTGATGCGGTACAAGCCTTGGTGAGGCCCGGTGTCGAGTGGCGCGGGAGCGGGCACGGGCCACGGCACGTTGACGGCGCGCAGTTTCTCCAGCAGCGCGGCCGCGGCGGTGTCGCCGGCCAGCGAATGGTCGAAGTCCAACGGCGTGCGGCCACCGCCGGGTGGTTCGCTGGGCAGGCCGATGACGCCGCGTTCGACCGCCGCGGCATGGCGGGTTGCCAGGCCGGGCGGGCGTCGGAAGGGCGTGCGCGTGACGGGCTGTTCGTCGAGCGGCGGGCTGGCGCTGTGCGCGCTGAGGGGGCCTTGATGCACCAGCAGCATGCCGATGTTGAGCAGCAGGTCGACCCACGCCAGCTCTTTCGCCGTAGGGTCAGGGCTCTCCAGCGCCGGCAGGTCCTGGGTCAGGCTTTGCGTCGCCTGGATCAGCCAGCCGATCGTCGCCAGGGGGCCGCGCACGGCCATCAACAAGGTGTTGAAGCCCAATTGCATGCCTTCGAGGATCAACGCCCAGCGGCTTTGCGCATTCGAGGTCGATTCGCGCTCGGCCTGGTCCAGCAACTGGCGGGTTTCGCAGCCGAACAGATAGTCCATCAGGCTGCCGTGGTTGAGCGCTTGGAGGATTTCGTCGCCGCTCGCATCGCCGGCCGGCGCCAATTCGGCGGGTTTGGGCACCTCGGGCAGCCGGTCGAACTCCGAACCGATGCCGATGCGCAGGATGTGCGGCTGGCTGAACCCGCCGTTGCTGTAGATCGCCCTGGCCGGGTCGGGCAGCCAGGTCAGCACGCTGTCCTGTAGCGCACCGGGTTGCACAATGGCCGCCAGCAGGTGTTCGCGGCTGCTGAACTCGAGCAGCGCGTCGCGATAGGCCGGACGGTATAGCAGGTGCGGCCCCAGCCGGGTGTCGAGCGGTTCGATGATGAACATGTTCTGCGCCACGTCCGCCGTGGCCGACGGCGTGCGCAGAAAGGCCAGGGGGCGGATGACCATTTCGTCGCCATCGACCCGGCGTGCCAGCGGGTTGGTTGCGAGCAGTGCCCGCACACAGCGCGCGCCGCGCGCGGTCAGGCCGGCTTCGCCGCGGAGCGCGTGCTCCAGCGCCTGGGTTTTCAGGTGCAGGGGCCGCTGTTGGTTGAACAGCCGCTGGCGTTTGCGCGCGGCGGCGGTGTCGCCCATCAGTTCCCGGCGCAGGTAGGCGGGATAGTTGTTGCCGATGTCGACACGCTGGACCAGTTGCAGCACGTAGGCGGGCGTCAACCACGCTTCGAGCGCCCGGCCGCTGCGATGGCTGAGCGTCATGCGGCCTCTGGGGCTTCCCGACAGGTTCTTCAGCGCCAGGTCCACCAGGCTCATGGACACCGGCGCGAGGTAACCGCCTGCAAGGCTGCCCACCGCGACATGAAAGGTCAGGGTCAACTCGTCGGCCCGGTAGCCGGCAGCGCGTGCCGCGTCGTTGCAGGTACGCTGGCCGCCCAGGGCGACAGCGCGATCCAGGCACAGTTGATGGTTCAAGTGCTCGGCGGCATAGCTATGCAGGGTTTCCAGGCCATCGAAGTCGGAATCGCCGAGGGTCTGGCGCTTGATCCCGGCCTGTTCAAGCAGGCATTCGCGGTAAGCCAGGCGGTCGGCGGCGCTGGCGCGTTGCAGCCAGTCGGGCAGGGCGGCCTGGAGAGACGCCAGCGTGGCCAGCGCCGTGCCGCGGGCGCGGGCGAAAAACCGCGCCGGTTGGGTGATGTCGGCAAACTGTTGTTCCAAGGCCTGCACCGTGCTGTTGGCCGGGAGTTGCAGGGCGGCCAGGTCCTCCAATTGCTGGTTGAGGATCAGCGCGGCCTGGACCTCGAAAATATTGCCGTCGGGTTCGTACTGCTGCCAGGTGATGCTGTCGACGCTGAAGCGCTGTTGCAGGTGGTCGGCCCAGGCCTGGCCGAAGGCGTCCAGGTCAGGGTAGGTCTCGATTGCGCCGGATAGACGGCACAGCAACACCTGCTCGCGGCACACCACCAGCAGGTCGCTCGCTTGCAGCGTGAGCAGGCTGCCTGCGCGCGTCAGGTGCGCCTCTAGCGTATAGGCATGAATCGCGTTGTCGGGGGCCGGGCGGCGTGCGCGGGTGGCGCGGTCTGGGTAGCGCGCCAGCGTATTGAGGACGTCCAGCGGTTGGGCGTGGCGTGCGGCGGCGTCGAGCAGCGTGCCTTGCAGCACGTCGGCCAGCCATTTCCAGCGGCTGCCGCCGGCGTCGCTGTCTTCGCCCCAATAGGTGGCCATGGCGTCTTGGAAGCCGATAAACAGCAGTGACGGCAGTTCGCGAATGACGGCTTCGATGACGTCAAGATCATAGGCGTGGGCGCCATTGGCCGGATAACCGAGCCGCGTGCCGCTGGCATCGCTCAAGTAGCTATCCAGGCCGTGGCGCGTCGACACATCGGGAAAGCTGCCGTCGGCGAGATGGTTCAGCGCGACCTCCAGCAACGGCAGCAACGCCCGCCCGCCACCGTCACGGGGTACGGCCAGTCGCAGGTCGGCGAGGGGGTGTGTCAACGGCGGATATTTCTCCGCCAGGTTGCGCGCCAGCATCTGCGCGGTGACTGAGCGCAGTGTCGGACGCTTGAGAAACTGGGCTTCAAGCGCTTCCCGCAGCGGGTCGGCGGCGAGGGGGGGATTGCGGTCTGGCATGGGTATTCCTTTACGTTGAATAAAGACGTGCCCGTGCACGGTAATCCGCGGTGTGGCGCCGATGCGGTAGCCGGTTATGGTTTTAGGTCCTGGCGGCAAAGTGGCCTATCATTAGCCCTTTGAACCTGATGAAAGACTGTGATGACTACTACTTTGACGGCCGTCCTTGCCACCAGCGACATGCTTGAAATCGACGGGCTGCATGCCTTCGAGTTCGCACTGGATGAAGAAAAGCTGCTGATCATCGCCATGGATGGCCGTGCGCAAAAACGCTGGCGTTTCAGCCAGGAACAGCTGCAGGCCGCAGTCTTCGATGAGACTCTGCAAAGCTGGACGCTGACCGGTGATGTGGGCGAGCACCGCCTGGTCTGCGTGAATGCCTTCACCGGCAACAACAATGACGAGGATGAAGCGGATGCTGATGCGTAAATTCTGGCCCTTGTTGATCGCGGGCAGCGTCGGGGCGATGTCGGTACAGGCTGCACCGGCCGACACCCATGAACTGCTGGTCGGCAGCTACACCGCCGGCAGCAGCGAAGGGATCTATCGCCTGCAATTCGACAGCCGCACCGGGCGGTTCCAGGGCAAGCCGGTATTGGCGGCGAAAACGGCCAACCCGTCCTGGCTGACCGTCTCCAAGGACCAGCAGCATCTGTTTGTCGTCAATGAAAACGGCCCCGGCCAACAGGACGCGGTCGGTCGCGTCAGCAGCTACCGCATCGACCCGCAGAACCATCAGCTCACGCTGATCAACCAGGTACAAAGCCTGGGCAGCGAGCCGACGCATTCCAGCGTAGCCGCCGATGGCCGCTACCTGTTCGTCGCCAACTATTCGGTGCTTGAAGACCCGGGCGGCAGCCTGGCGATTCTGCCGCTGGACGCCCAAGGCAAACTGGCGGCGCCCGTGCAGTTGAGCGGGCACCCGGCGAGCCGGGTCAACCCGCAACGCCAGGCGTCCAACCATGTGCATTCGGTGGTGCCGTCGCCGGATGGCAAGTATGTGTTTGTGCAGGATCTCGGCGCGGACAAGGTGTTTGCCTACCGCTACGATCCCAAGGCCAACCCTGAGCAGCCCCTGACCCCGGCCAACCCGGCATCGGTGCCCTTGCCGCCGGGCAGCGGCCCGCGGCATTTGCTGTTCAGCGCGGACGGCAAGCATGCCTGGCTGACCACCGAGATGAGCGCTCAGGTCGCGGTGTTCGATTACCACGATGGCACGCTCAGCCAAACCCAACTGGTGGACTTCGCCGCCGGGCAACCGGTGTCCGACAAGGCCGGCGCGGCGCTGCATGCTTCCAGCGATGGCAAGTTCCTGTACGTGAGCAATCGCGGCACGGCCAATCAGTTGCTGGTGTTCAGCATCGATCCGGCGACCGCGCATCTCAAGGAACTGCAGCGCCGTTCCGTGGACGGCGACCACCCGCGCGAGTTCAGCCTGGACCCGAGCGGCAAGTTCCTGCTGATCGCCAACCAGAAAAGCAATGAAATCGTGGTGGTCGAACGCGACCCGCACACCGGCCTGCTTGGCAAAACCGTGCAAAAACTACCGATCGATGCGCCCAGCGACCTCAAGTTCCTGGTGCGTCAATAAGCCACAGGCCCCGCACGTCGGGGCCTGATCCTCTTTATTAATTCGATTAATAACAGCTACTGTTTCAAAGCATTTCTAAGGCCCAACCCTCGGGCGTAAGTTGAGTTCCAAGGCCTCCCCGGCCACTCAACCAAACGAACACAAGGGTTACCGACATGAACTTCAATCTCTTCTCGATCATCGCCGCCTCCGCTGTTTCCGCCACTGTTGTACTGCCAGCTGCGGCCAGCGTGAACATCAACGGCAAACAATCCAGCACCAGCGCCTACACCCAGAAATACCTGCAACAGAGTGCCAACTTCTACGCCGCACTGGATCACAAAACCCAGTATTGAGCGACCTGTGGGAGCCGGCGCACCCGCTCCCACATCGATTCAGACAGATTCAGGCTTGGCCATCACCGCGATAAACAGCGGCGAGTCCAGAAACCACTGCAACCACGCCTGCACCCGTCGATATGAGGTGCGCGCAAACCACTCCCGATCGACATGGGCAAACTGCCGCACAAACGGCGCCACAGCCATATCCGCGAGGCTTGGATGCTCGGCGAGCAAATACGCACGGTCAGCCAGCAACGCCTCCAGCTTCTGCAAAAACACCTCACCGTCGGCCCGATACGCTTCCATCGGCCGCTCCGGGTAGCGCTCGGCATACTTGTAGCGATTCAAGTGATGTTTGAAGCCCAGGTCATTCTCGGCAATCAGCGCCAGCACCGCGGGATCACCCTGTAGCAACCAGTCTTGCGGATCGTTTTGCGCGAGGGCCCAGCGCATGATGTCCAGGCTTTCGTCGATCACCCGACCGTCGACGCTCAACACCGGCACCGTGCCTTTGGGCGACAGCGCGAGCATCTCGGCCGGCTTGGCCTTGAGGCTGACTTCGACAATCCGCAGCGGCACGCCGCAATAGCGCAGGGCCAGGCGGGCGCGCATCGCGTAGGGGCAACGGCGAAACGAGTACAGCAGCGCCTCGCTCACTTCACCTCCACGGTGCTCAAACCATTGCCCTGACGCTTGACCTGGATCTGCACCGGGATGCGCTCGTGCATTTCCTGTACGTGGGAAATCACCGCCACCTTGCGGCCCTGGGCTTGCAGGCCGTCCAGCGCGTCCATGGCCAATTGCAGGGATTCCGGGTCGAGGCTGCCGAAACCTTCGTCGATAAACAGCGACTCGATCTTCAAGGTGCTCGAGGCCATCGACGCCAGGCCCAGCGCCAGCGCCAGGGAGACGAGGAACGTCTCGCCGCCGGACAACGAATGCACCGAGCGCAGTTCGTCGCCCATTTCCGTGTCCATCACCAGCAGGCCGAGCATGCTGCCGCCGCGTTTGAGGCGGTAGCGGCGCACCAGTTGGCGCAGTTGCACGTTGGCGTGGTGTACCAGCAAATCGAGGTTGTAGGCCTGGGCGATCTTGCGGAAGGTGTCGCCGGTGGCCGAGCCGATCAGCGCGTTGAGGCGCGCCCAGCGTTGCCATTCTTCATAAGCCTTGGTGATCTGTTCGGCCAGGGCGTGGTTGGCATCCTGGCGGCGCTGGTCTTCGGATTGCCGCGCGCGCAGTTCGGCGCAGTGTTTTTCGCCCTCGGCCAGTTGCTGGTTGAGCGTGGCCAGTTGGGCGTCCAGTTGTTCGGCGTCGAGGTTGCCGTTGTGCAGCGCCTGGTGCTCGGCCAGGCGTTGTTCGCGCTCCTGCAGCAGAACCCGGGCTTGCTCGACGGCTTTTTCGCTGTTGTGCAGTTGCTGGCGCAGTGCGCTGGCATGGGCCTCGTCCAAGGCCAGCAGGCGCTTGAGCCCGGCGTCGTCCAGGTCGGGGTGCAGAGCGCGCCACTCGGCCAAGCGTGTCGCGAGCGCGTGTTGTTCGGCGTGCAGCGTGTGCTGGCGGTCTTGCTGGGCCTTGAGGTCGGCGGCCAGTTGGATCAAGGCGTTGCGGATGTCCTGCAGCTGTTGATTGGCGTCGGCTTCGCTTTGGCGAGACTGCTCCACGGCCTGTTCGAGTTGCTGTTGCCAGTCTTCGGCGCGTGGGTGTTCACCGAGCAGGCGGGTGAGTTTTTCCTGGGCCGCGTGTTGCTGGGCGGCCAGTTCGCTGACCTGCTGGCGCAATGCGTCGAGTTGCTGCTGGCGATGTTGCTGATGGGTGTGTTCTTTCTCGATCGCCTGCTGACGCGTTTGTTGCTCGGCCAGTTCATCGCGCTGATGGGCCAACTGTTCGAGGCGCTGACCGACCTGTTGGTCCAACTGCATGAAGGTCGCCGCCGGTTCGCTGCGCAGGCCCTCGAGTGTCTCGGTCGGCAACAGGCTGGCGAACGCCTGGAGTTCTTCGTCGAGGCGTTCGCGGTCGTTGGCCAGTTCGCGTTGCTGGTCGATCAGCAACTGGCGGGCCTGCTGGCTGGCGTCCTGGGCGGCTTGCAGCTGTTGCTGCAGGCGCGCGGCGTTTTGTTGCAGGTTGAGCAGGGCGCCTTGGCGTTGCTCGTCCTGGGTGATGTTTTGCGTCAGTTGACTGAGCTGCTGGGCCAGCCAGGTGCTGCGCCGGGCCGCCTCCTGATTGAACAGCGCGGCCGCCAGCGGGTGCGCGTCCAGGCTCGGCGCCAGGGCTTGCTGTTGGATTGCCAGTTGCTCCTGTTGCTGCAGGAATTCCTTTTGCTGGGCGATCAAACCGCCGACTTCACCGCGCAGCTCGGTGAGTTTTTCCTTGAGGCTGTCGACGGCTTTCTGCGCCATCGCCTCTTCGTTTTCGTCGTGGCGACCGAGGCTGTGCAGCAACGCTTCGGGTTGGTGATACGGATGCGCTTGGCTGCCGCACACCGGGCAGGGCTGGTCATCCTGCAATTGCCCGCGCAACTCCTCGACACTGGCACTGCGGGCCAGGCGCTGGCGCTCCAGCAGTTGCTTGGTCACCGTCAGGGTCTGTTCGGCGCGCGTGAGTTCGGCTTTGGTGTGCAGGCCGGTCTGGTTCAACTGATCGCGTTGTTGTTGCGCGTCCGCGAGTTTCTGCGTCAACACGCTGGCTTGCTGGTCCAGCTGTTGCTGGTTGTCCCACAGCCGGGTGAGGTCTTCGAAGGCGCGTTGCTGCTTGCGATTGTCTTGCAGCAGGCTGGCGAGTAACTGGATCTGCTCGGCGACGGCGTGAGGTTCGGCGCCAGCCTCCTGGTACAGCAGGTCGAGGGCATCGCGTTGTTGGGCGAACTTCTCGGCGGCGGCGGTGGCGCGCTGTTCAAGCTGCGGCAGTTCGGCCTGACCTTTGTTCAGGCGATTGCCGATCAGCATCAGTTGTTGCAGGCGGTCGCGGTAGGCGTTCCAGGCCTCGCTCAACGGCGCGAGGGCGGCGCTGCGTTCCAGGCCGGCGGCCAGGCGTTGCAGGCGCTCGGCGACGAGGGTGTGCTTTTCCTGCAAGCCCTTGAGCAAGGCCTGACCTTCGGCGCAGGCCGTTTCGTGCTGTTGCTGGTCCTCGTTGCGCTTGGCCAGTTCCTTGTTCAGGTGGGCGAGGGTGTTCTGTTCCTCGAAGGCCTGGCGCAGCAAAGGCCCGGCGTCGGCCTGAGCTTGCAGGGCCGCGGCCAGCGCTGTTTGGGCCGATGCCTGCTGTTGTAGGGCTTGCTCCTGGCGGCCATGCAGATCGGTTTGCTGCTCGATCTGCGCTTGAATGTGCGCGGCCAGCGGCGTGAGCAAGGTGTCGAGCTCAGCCTGGCGCGCGAAGTGATGGCGCTGCGGCGCCAACTGTTCCAGGCGGCTCAAGTCCTCGCGCTGCGGGCCTTGGCTGTCCCAGTGTTGCTGGGCTTGCTGCAACTGTTCGACGGCACTGAGCTTGCGCTCCTGCCATTCGCGCAGTTCCTTGAGCCAGGTGTGCTGCAGCTCCAACTGCTTGAGCTGGGCTTGCTCGGTTTTGAACTGTTGCTGCGCATGGGCCAATTGTTGGTCCAGCTCGGCGCGGGCTTGCTCGGCCAGGGGTTCCACGCCGGTGGCCTGGTCCTGCAGTTGTTTGTGGGCGTCCTTGGCGTCCTTGGCCTTGTCGAAGGCACGACGGCCGAGTTGGGTGTAGAGCGCGGTGTCGGTGAGCTTTTCCAGCAGTTCGCTGCGCTCGTTGTCGTTGGCCTTGAGGAAGGCGCTGAACTCGCTCTGCGCCAGCAGCACCGCGCGGGTGAACTGTTCGAAGTTCAGGCCCAGGGCCAACTCCAGCTGGGTCTTGTATTCGGTTTTCTGGCTCGCCAGCAACTGGTCGCTGTCCAGGTCGATCAGGCTTTGCCGGCTGTTCTGCAACTTGCCGCTGGCTTTGTCGCGGGCGCGGTTGGCTTCCCAGCGCGCACGGTAACGGCGGCCGTTGACGCCGACAAAGTCGACCTCGGCATACCCGCCGCCGGTGCCGCGTCGCAGCAACGTGCGCGGGTCGCCGATGGAAATATCGCTGTCGGCGTCGGGCATCTTGGCCTGGCCGGTATCGCCCAGGCGCGGCACGGCACCGAACAGCGCCAGGCACAGCGCGTCGAGCAGGGTACTTTTGCCGGCGCCGGTCGGCCCGGTAATCGCGAACAACCCGGCGCTGGCCAGGGGCTCGGCGGTAAAGTCGATCTCAAACGGGCCCGCCAGGGAGGCGAGGTTTTTCAGGCGGATGGCGAGGATCTTCATGGCTGTTCGCCCTCCTGTTGCACTTCCTGGAGCAGCACCGCGAAGTCCTTCAAGGTCTGTTCATCCACTTCACTGCCGTAGTTGTCCTGCCAGGCGCGGCTGAACAGCTCCTGGGGGGTGAGCTGGTCGAGTTCGATCAAGCGCTCGTTGTCGGTGTCGTCGCTGCCGCGTTTGCCGGCGTACTCGGCAGCGATACGCACCAGGCGCACGGCCTTGCCTTGCAGGGCGGTTTCGATTTGCTGGCGCAGGTCGGGTTGCGGCTCGTCGAGGCGCACGCGCACCTCCAGCCACGGCTGGCGTTGGGTTTCGGCGAGCAGGTCGATGTCCGGCAAGTCGCCGAGCTGCTTGAGGATATCGGCCAGCGGCGCGGCTTCCAGGCGTTGCAGGTTGACCGCGCGCGGGATCAGGCGCGGTTCGACGCTGAGCAGGGTTGCGCCGTCGAACGTCACGTCGAGAATCTGGTGCTGGTAGCCGATTTCGGAAAACGACAACGGAATCGGCGAACCGCTGTAGCGAATGCGCTCCTCGCCGTTGACCCGCTGCGGCTTGTGCAGGTGGCCGAGGGCGACATAGCTGACGCTGGCATCGAACAGGCTGGCGGGCAGCGCTTCGGCGTTGCCGATGATCAGGCTGCGCTCGGAGTCTTCCGACACCGAACCGCCGGCCATATGTGCATGGCTGATGGCAACCAGTGCCTGGCCGGGCTCGCGTTTGGCGTTGGCTGCGGCAATCAGCCACTCATGCACCTGGCCGATACCGCGCAGGTAATCGTCGCCCAGTTGCGCCCCGGTGACTTCCGCCGGGCGCAGGAACGGCAGCGCCAGGCACCAGGCGGCGATCTTTCCGTCGGCGCCGGGCAGCGGGATCAGCAAGCGCTCGGTATCCAGTTGCCCGTCATCGAGCCACAACACCCGGCCCAGGGCATGGGTGCGCAAACGGCGCATCAACGGCGCGGGCAGTTCGATGCGCGAGCCGGAGTCGTGGTTGCCGGCGATCATCACAATCGTGAGGTTGGGGTTTTGTTCGTGGGCGCTGATGATGAAATCGTACAGCCGCTCCTGGGCCTTGAGCGGCGGGTTGACCGTGTCGAAGATATCGCCGGCGATCAACAGCACGTCCGGCGCGTGCGCGCCGAGCTGGCGCAGCAGCCACTCGAGGAAACAGGCGTGTTCGAAGTCGCGCTCCTGGCCATGCAGGTTTTGCCCAAGGTGCCAGTCGGAGGTGTGAAACAGACGCAAGGCGAGCTCCGTGGAGAAGATGAAAAGGAGGGGAGTTTACCTGTATTGCGCACACGCTGCTCCAGGCGACGCAGATCCAGTGTGGGAGGCGGCTTGCCTGCGATGGTGGTGGTCCGCTTGCTCAGTGTTGTCTGGCCCATCGCTATCGGGGGCAAGCCCCCTCCCACAGGGGTATGCGGTGTGCGTTATGTCTTGGCGGGCAGGCAATCCAGGGCGCGGAAGGACAGGGTTCGGGCCATGTAGATCAGGCGACGCAGATCCAGTGTGGGAGGGGGCTTGCCCCCGATGGCGGCGTGTCAGCCGACATCATAATTGACTGATACACCGCTATCGGGGTGGTGGTGGGTCCGCTTGCTCGGTGTTGACTGGCCCACCCCCCGTCCCGACTCTCGATTCGTGACGTATCAGGGGGGCTATTTGGGATACAACGGCGGCAAGCTGGTGGTGTCGGTCGTCGGGTCTTGCTCGCGGTCGGCCATTGGAATGGCTTTTACCGCACGCCACAGTTCTTCGCCCAGCCAATAATGGCCGCTTTCGCTGTACAGCGCGCCGTTCAACCCATCCAGCGCGTCGGACAGCGGCACGAAGCGCGCCGCCATGTCGGCCAGGGTTTCCGGTTGTTGCCGGGCCCAGGCGTCGAGGGCCTGGCGCGTGGCCTGGGGGTCGTTGGCCTGGGTCGCGCGCTTGAGGTCGTCGAGCAGGGTGCGCGGGCTCGGGCCGGTTTGTGCCGCGCGTTGCACCGCCGGCTGGCGGCGTGCGCGCCACCACAGGCCAAAACCCAGCAACGTGGTGCAGGCAAGGAGCAGGGTGCTCAGTTGCCACAGCCACAGGCGGCTATCGTCGGGGGCGGTGATCACGGTCGGTGTCGCGGGTGTGTCCACCACCAGGCTCGGGTTATTCGCCACTTGCAGCGTGCGGGCGGGCAGGCGGGTGCGTTCGAGGTGGTCTTCATGGGTGTTCCACCACACCACTTCCACCGCCGGCAAGTCCAGCGCGCCGGCGCGGGTGGGCACCAGGGCTTCGCGGTCTTCTCGGCTGCCGATCAGGCCACGGTCGTTGTTCTGGTTGCCGACTACCGGCTGGTCCGGATAGCGGCGCAGGCCATTGATCTCGGTACTCGGCAGTGCCGGCAGTTGTGCGCTGGAGAGGCCCTCGGCCTTGACCGTCAGGCTGCGGGTCAGGGAATCGCCGACCTGCACGTGGTCCGGCTCGGGGTTCCAGTTTTCGCTCAGGGTCAGGCTGCGTGCCGGCAGCCACGGCGCCTCGGCGGGGTACAGCTCGGGCTTGGGCTTGACCGTCAGCTCGAGGGGCGCGGAGCTGACGTGGATCAGCTTGCCCGGCTTGGTGCCCTGCAGCGTGTTCTCCTGCGGCGGGCGCGATTCCACCAGGGTCGCGCTGAAGGTCTGGGCGGCAATCGTCAGGCTGCCGCTGTGCTGCGGGTAGATCGCGTAGCGGGTTTCGATCACGCCGTGGCGAATGCTGTTGATGACCTTCTCGTAGGTGCGTGATTCGCCCAGTTGCTCGATGCGCGCATCGGGAATCTGCAGCGGTGTGAGGCTGCTGTCGTCGTACAGCGACACCGAGTGATACACGCGTACCGTCAACAGGGCCTGGGCCTGCACGTACACGGTGTTCTGGTCGAGGTTGGACTCGACGAACACCGGCGCGAGTTCGGCGTTGGTGTCCTGGCTGGTGGTTTCCAGCACTTGCAGGCTGATCGGCTGGGTCGTGTATTCGCCCACTTGCAGCGGCGGGATCACCACGGTGCCGTTCTGCTTGGGCAGCAGGGTAATGATCCAGCGCGTGGTGGCGTGGTTATCGCCGCCGAGGGTGGTGAGTTGGTTGATCTGGCGCGTACCGCTGACTTCGAACTGCGCCTCCAGCGGCGACAGGTCGGGTTTGCCGAACTGCGTGACGTCGCCGGATTCTACCGTCAGCTCCACCGTTTCCCCGGAATTGAGGCGGCTGCGGTCGACGCTGGCGACCAGGCTCGCCGCCTGGGCGTGGCTTGCCGACAACGCGAGCAGAAGCAGAAGGGTGGTGCGGCGGCTCATCGAGTCTTGTCCTGATGCTGTTGCTGTTCGTACCAGAATTTGCGCCGCAGCAGTTCGCCGGGGTTGTCCGGGATCTCCTGCAGCCATTGTTCCAGGGCCTGGCGATGTTCGTCGTCCAGGCTGGCGCCGCTGGGGCGCAACGGCGGGGTGGTGGTTTGCTCGTCCTCCAGCTCGCTGCCCGGCACGTCATTGCCGCCCGCTTGTGGCGTGGCGCCGGCCTGGGTCTCGGCGGTGCCGGCTTCGCCCTGGTTTTGCGGCGATTGCTCGCCACCCGTGGCACTTTGCGCGCTGGCGCCCGGTTGCGCAGTTTGGCCGGGTTGGGTGGTTTCGTCATCTTCGTTTTTTGCGGGCGGGGCCGGCTCGGGCTGCGCCTGTTGTTGTATCAGGCTTTCCACCAGGGCCTTGTTTTTCAGGGCCGGCAGCAGATCGGGCTGGGCTTCCAGCGCCTGTTCGTAGGCATCGATGGCTGCTTCCAGCTCACCGGACCTGGCCAGTGCATTGCCGCGATTGTAGTGAGAGTAGGCGTCACTGCCCTCGGCAAAACGCTTGATGGCTTCGGCGTAGTTACCCGCTTCGTACAGCGCCACGCCTTGCCATTGCGGGTCTTGGAAGCGTTCGGCGGCTTCGGCGGGGCGTTTTTTCTTCAGCAGGTACTGGCCTTGCTGGTCGGGGCGCAGCCACAGGTCCTGGAGTTCGAAGGCATAACTGGGCTGCGGTGCGCCAAGCAGCAGCAACGGCAAGCAGAACAACCAGCCACGCCGCCCGGCGCACGCGGCCAGCAGCAACAGCGGCAGTAGCAGCCAGTAACCCTGGTCGGCCCAGGTGTCGAGGTGCAGCAGTTGGCCGTCGTTGCGCAGGGCTTGCGGCGCGTCGAGCATGCCCAGTTGGCGCAGGTCCTTGTCGTCCAGGCGCGCGGCACGGTAGCGGCCGCCCATTTCGCTGGCGAAGGCTTTGAGCGTCGGGCTGTCGAGGCGCGGCACGAGGATGGCGCCTTGGTCGTCCTTGAGAAATTCGCCGCTCTCCAGGGTCACCGGCGTGCCCTCGCGGCTACCGATGCCGAGGATCGACAGGCTTGGCGCCTGGCCGCCTTGCAGCAACAAGCGGATGCCCTGGCGTTCCTGCTTGGACAGCGATGAACCGATCAGCAGCAGACGCCCCTGGCCGAGGCCGCCTTGCTTGAGCAGGCCGAGGGCTTTCTCCACGGCCAGGTCGGCGCGGTGCCCGGGCTCGGGCATCAACGAGGGGCGTAGCGCTTCGAGCAGGTTGCGGCTGGTGGCCAGGTCGTCCGACAGCGGCACCAGGGTGTGGGCGCTGCCGGCATACACGACGATGGCGGTTTGTGCGTCGCTGCGCGCTTGCAGTAAGTCATACAGCTTGCGCCGTGCCTGCTCCAGGCGGCTGGGCGGGCTGTCGGTGGCGAGCATTTCCGGGGTCAGTTCGAGCAGCACCACCAAGGGGTCGGAAGGCTTCTGGCTGGTCTGTTCCACCCGTTGCCAACTGGGGCCGAGCAAGGCCAGTACTGCCAGCAGCCAGGCGATACCGAGGAGCACCCACGGCGATTTGCTTTCACGGCCATTGCCACCGCTGAGCAGCACGGCATGGAACGCCGGCGGCAGGATCATCTGCCAGCGCCCGGCGCGCTTTTGCCGGTGCCACAGCTGCCACAGCAACCAGCCGAGCAGCGGCAGCAGCAACAGCCACCAGGGACGGAACCAGTGCGGCCACAGGTCGATCATCGACGCCTCCGCAAACGCAGGCGTTTGAGGCGCTGGCGCCATTCTGGGTGCTGTTGCAGAAAATGCCCCTTGGTCGACAGTTTGTTGAACAGCCGTTGCAGCGCGTTGTTCGGCCAGCGCTCCTGCACCACCAGCAACAGGCTGAGGATCAGCGCCAATGCCAGGGGGCCGCTGTACAGCGCCTGGGCCGGGCGCGCCTGGGTCGGTTGCTGTTCGACCGGTTCGAGTTGGTCGAGGGTTTCCTTGACCGCTTGCAACTCTGCGCCATCGCGGGCACGGAAGTAGCGGCCGCCGGTGGCCTCGGCGAGGGCCTTGAGCGCCGGTTCGTCGAGGTCCAGGCTCGGGTTGACGCCCAGCACGCCAAGGGAACCGGTTTGTTCCGGATCGGCGCCGATACCGATCGGGTAGATCTTCACGCCTTCTTCAGCGGCCGGGCGCGCGGCGGTCAGTGGGTCGATCCGGCCGCCGTTGTTGGCGCCGTCAGTCACCAGGATCAGCACGCGGCTTTGCGCCGGGCGCTGGCGCAGGCGTTTCAAGGCCAGGCCGATGGCGTCACCGATGGCGGTGTTCTTGCCAGCGATGCCGATGCGCGCTTCATCCAGCCAGGTGCGTACCGTGTGGCGGTCGAAGGTCAGCGGCGCTTGCAGGTAGGCTTGGCTGCCGAACAGGATCAGGCCGACGCGATCGCCTTCGCGCCCTTCAAGGAAGTCGCCGAGCAGGTGCTTGACCAAGGTCAGGCGGCTGACGTCTTCGTCCTCCCAGTGCATATCGGGGAAATCCATGGAGCCGGACACGTCCACCGCCACCAGCAGATCGCGGCCGCTGGCGGCAATCGGCAGCGGTTCGCCGAGCCATTCCGGGCGGGCGGCGGCGGTCAACAGCAGCAGCCACAGCACGACGAAAGGCGCCTGTTGCCGCCAGCCGGGCAGGTTCGAGCGTGCGCGGCGGCCCGCCAGGCCTTCGAGGTCGCTGAGGTAGCTGACTTTCAGCGCGGGCTCGCCGCTGTCGGCCGCCGGCAGCACCAGGCGCATCAACCAGGGCAACGGCAGCAGGGCGAAGATCCACGGCCAGGCGAACTCAAACATGTTTGCGAATCCAGGTGTCGACGGCCTGGGTCAGGCCGGCGATGGCTTTGTCGTCGAGTTTGCATTCGGGCTTATAGGCGCCTTCCACCAGCACCATCCAGCGTGTGAGGCCGGCGGCGGGGCAGCGGTTATCGAGAAACGCCAGCCATTTGCGGCCATTGAGGGTGTGGCTCTGGCTGTAGGGGTAGTCGTTGCGGCACAGGCGCTTGAGCAGGCCGTTGAGTTGCTGCAGCCAGGCCCCGGCGGGCGCGCCGTCGTAGGGTCTGGGCATCAGCGCCAGTTCGGCCAGGGCGGCGATGCGCAGCGGGTCGAGCGGTTGTTCGGCGCGGGACACGGGGCGCCGCGTGGGCAGGAAACGGCGCAGCCACCACACGCCCCAGCCCAGCAGCGGGATCACCAGCAGCAACAGCCACCAGCCTGGCGCAGGCGGCCAGAAACCGATCGCCGGTGGGGCGATCAGCGGTTGGAGTTGGTCGAGGCTGCTCATTGCTTTTTAACCGGGCGTTGCGGGTTGAGGTATTCGCGCAGTTGCTCGACCATTTCGCTCTGGGTGCTCAAGGGCATCAGCAATACCCGCAGTTTCTGCGCGAGCAGTTCCCAGCGGGCGCTGCGCGCTTCGGCCTGGGCCTTGTAGGCCTGGCGCAAATCGAAGTTCAGCGTGTCCAGTTCCAGTTGCGCACCGCGTTCGGCAAAGCGCAGCAGCCCGGCGGCGGGCAGGGCGTGGTCGAGCGGGTCGGAGATCGGTAGCAGCAGCAGGTCGCAATGGCGTGACAACAGGCTCAGCTGTTGTTCGGCTCCTTCGGTCAGTGCGCGCTCGTCGCAGATCACGATCACCAGGCTGCCCGGGCGCAGCACTTCACGGCCACGGCGCAGGGCCAGGCCCAGGGCGTCGGTTTCGGGGCCGCTCTCGGTGCTCAGGCTCTGGTTGACCCGCACCAGGCGGTTGAGCAGTTGCAGCAGGCTCTGTTTGCTGCGCCGCGGTTTGATTTCGTAGTGCTCGTTGTCGCCGAAGACCAGCCCGCCGACGCGGTCGTTATGCCCCAGCGCCGCCCAGCCGATCAGGCTGGCCGCCTGGGCCGCGAGCACCGACTTGAACATCTGCCCCGAACCGAAAAACAAGCGGCAGCTTTGCTCCACCATGATGAAAATCGGGCGTTCGCGCTCTTCGTGGAACAGCTTGGTGTGCGGTTCCTGGGTGCGCGCGGTCACGCGCCAGTCGATGGTGCGTACATCGTCGCCGGCCTGGTAGACGCGCACCTGGTCGAAGTCGACTCCGCGCCCGCGCAGCTTGGAGTGGTGCAGGCCGATCAGCGGGCTGCGCTGGCTCGGCGTGGAAAACAGCTGCACTTCGCGCACGCGGTGGCGCATCTCAATCAATTCACTGAGCGTGACGCGCACTCCATCGCTGGCGTTCATCGATTTCAAGCGACGGCTACGACGTCGAGAATGCGTTGTACCACGCGGTCCTGGTCGATCCCGGCGGCTTCGGCTTCGAACGACAGAATGATGCGATGGCGCAGCACGTCGAACAGCACCGCCTGGATGTCTTCCGGGCTGACAAAGTCTCGCCCGGCCAGCCAGGCGTGGGCGCGGGCGCAGCGGTCGAGGGCGATCGAGCCACGGGGGCTGGCGCCATAGGCAATCCACTCGGCCATTTCCGGGTCGAATTTGGCCGGGGTGCGCGTGGCCATGACCAATTGCACCAGGTATTCCTCCACCGCATCGGCCATGTACAACCCGAGGATTTCCTTGCGCGCGGCAAAGATCGCCTGTTGGCTGACGCGGCGTTCGGGCTTGGTTTCACCGTTGAGCGCCTCGCCACGGGCCTGCTGCAGGATGCGCCGCTCGACGGCCGCGTCCGGGAAACCGATCTTGACGTGCATCAGGAAACGGTCGAGCTGGGCTTCGGGCAGCGGGTAGGTGCCTTCCTGCTCGATGGGGTTTTGCGTGGCCATCACCAGAAACAGCGGCGACAGCTCGTAAGTACTGCGACCCACACTGACCTGGCGCTCGGCCATGGCTTCGAGCAAGGCCGACTGCACCTTGGCCGGGGCGCGGTTGATTTCGTCCGCCAGCACCAGGTTGTGGAAGATCGGCCCCTGCTGGAACACGAAGCTGCCGGTTTCGGGGCGATAGATTTCAGTGCCGGTGATGTCGGCGGGCAACAGGTCGGGGGTGAACTGGATACGATGGAACTGCGCTTCGATGCCTTCGGCCAACTCCTTGATGGCCTTGGTCTTGGCCAGGCCCGGCGCGCCTTCCACCAGCATATGGCCGTCGGCAAGCAAGGCGATCAGCAGGCGCTCGATGAGTTTTTCCTGGCCGAGAATCTGCGTAGAAAGAAAGGTTCGCAGCGCAAGCAGCGCTTCACGATGTTCCATCGATGACGGTTCCTGGAGAGATGAGCCCGAGCGTCGAGAAAAAACGCCGGGCCTGGGGGGCTTACTTTAATGCATCGGGGGGGGCGGCGACTAACGGCGCGCGGGGTATTTTTCGCAAAACGTGTAGGAATTTTGTGTGTCAGTAGCCTCAGGCACGGATATAAGTGCCTGTGCCCCTGAGAA
Source organism: Pseudomonas sp. K8 (assembly GCF_014889455.1). NCBI lineage: Bacteria > Pseudomonadati > Pseudomonadota > Gammaproteobacteria > Pseudomonadales > Pseudomonadaceae > Pseudomonas > Pseudomonas sp. K8. The sequence goes on along the minus strand of NZ_VJWO01000026.1, from coordinate 52,684 downwards.
TGTTCTGCAGGGTTTCTTCAACTTCAGCCATATCCTCAGGGGCGGTGCTGTGCAGAATCTCCAAGTGATCCTTGCCGCCCAGCGCATCGGCATCGCCTGCCGCCAGCTCAATCAGCAACGTGCTGTCACTCAGCGTGACCTTCAGGCCCTCGAGGGTCGATGGTTCGTCGTCCCAGGTCAGCTCCACCTCGTCTTCATCCGGGTAACGGGCCAGTATGAACATCTCGCCCTTAGTGCTATGGCAGCAGAGCATGGCCATGTTGTCTTCTTCTTCGTCACATGGGTTGGCGATCAGGTTGGTAGTGATCAATTGCATGGCAGTCCTATGGGTTTATTGGCCGCAAAAGGGGGATTTTGCCACTGCCGCCATATTTATGTCGGTGTGAATTTCATCAGTGCGTCATGGCTTGAGCACAACGATTTTGCCTTTTTTATAGGTTGACTATCTAAACGGTGGCACGCCTGTCGGCTGTGGCCTGGGGGCCGCCTGATTATATTTATCCCATTGCGCAGAATATACGCCGCTGTCGGCGAACGAAATCGGCGGATTGATGTTATCCGGTGACGAGGTGGGTTGCGAAATGATGGGCGAGGGTGCTGTTGGCGTAATCATGACGGACCTGCGATAGATGGCGGTCGGTAAACCACGCTCCCTGTGTTTTTTTGATTGGCGGTTGGCGCAGGAAAAGTTCCCTGATGTTTGAGGTCCCTTGCTTGATGTGCCGTAGGTATGTGCCGACGGGCTTCGCGTGTGTTAGCTATCATTGGCTTGAAATCAGCGCCGGTGACCGGCTTTTTTGTAGTTCGGTGTGTGTGGTTGCCCTTTGTGCAACCCTTCGTTGCCAGCCGATGACCGAATATGTCGCAGCGCCGCAAGCAGCTGTCTTCCTACTCTCGTTAAGCTGCGCAACGGATGTGCTCACTGCTGGGAGCCTGACCTGCCCGTCACACCGTCGCCTGGCAAGGTGTATGTCCAATGGAAGTTGTATGTGACCTGATCGTCTTGTCCAGCTTCACCCACCTGTCACCCTGATTCGTTTATGGTGCTTGTATCGTTACCTGCGAACAGGGCTGACGGTCTCCCCGCAAGGGGATAACACGCGACGCTTCCATCAATAACAAGCCCAAGCGGAGTACCACAGATGGCGTTCTTCACCGCAGCCAGCAAGGCCGACTTCCAGCATCAACTGCAAGCGGCACTGGCGCAGCACATCAGTGAACAGGCACTGCCACAAGTGGCGCTGTTCGCTGAACAATTTTTCGGCATCATTTCCCTGGACGAACTGACCCAACGTCGCCTTTCCGACCTGGCCGGTTGCACCCTGTCTGCCTGGCGCCTGCTTGAGCGCTTCGACCACACCGAACCCCAGGTGCGGGTCTACAACCCCGATTACGAACGTCATGGTTGGCAGTCGACCCACACCGCGGTCGAAGTGCTGCACCATGACCTGCCATTTCTGGTGGACTCGGTGCGTACCGAGCTGAACCGCCGCGGCTACAGCATCCACACCCTGCAAACCACCGTGCTCAGCACGCGCCGTGGCAGCAAGGGCGAATTGCTGGAAATTCTGGCCAAGGGCACCCAGGGCGAAGGCATCCAGCAAGAATCGCTGATGTACCTGGAAATCGACCGCTGCGCCAACGCCGCCGAACTGAACGTGCTGAGCAAAGAGCTGGAGCAGGTACTGGGCGAAGTGCGCGTGGCCGTGGCCGATTTCGAGCCGATGAAAGCCAAGGTCCAGGAACTGCTGGTCGGTATCGACGCCAGCCGGTTCAGCATCGACGGCGAAGAAAAAGCCGAGATCAAGAACTTCCTGGAATGGCTGGTGGGCAACCACTTCACCTTCCTCGGCTATGAAGAGTTCGTGGTACGTGACGAGGCGGACGGCGGTCATATCGAATATGACGCCGGCTCCTTCCTCGGTCTGACCAAGCTGCTGCGCGCCGGCCTTACCGCCGACGACCTGCGCATCGAAGACTACGCCGTGTCCTACCTGCGCGAGCCGACCGTGTTGTCGTTCGCCAAGGCCGCCCACCCGAGCCGCGTGCATCGCCCGGCTTATCCGGACTACGTGTCGATCCGCGAGATCGACGCCGACGGCAAGGTCATCAAGGAATGCCGCTTCATGGGCCTGTACACCTCGTCGGTGTACGGCGAAAGCGTGCGGGTGATTCCTTATATCCGCCGCAAGGTCGCGGAAATCGAACGCCGCTCGGGCTTCCAGGCCAAGGCGCACCTGGGCAAGGAACTGGCGCAGGTGGTCGAAGTACTGCCGCGTGACGACCTGTTCCAGACCCCGGTCGACGAGCTGTTCAGCACCGTGATGTCGATCGTGCAGATCCAGGAACGCAACAAGATCCGCGTGTTCCTGCGCAAAGACCCCTACGGGCGTTTCTGCTACTGCCTGGCCTACGTGCCGCGCGACATCTATTCCACCGAAGTACGCCAGAAGATCCAGCAAGTGCTGATGGATCGCCTGAAAGCCTCGGACTGCGAATTCTGGACGTTCTTCTCCGAGTCCGTGCTGGCCCGTGTGCAACTGATTCTGCGGGTCGACCCGAAGAACCGCCTGGACATCGACCCGCTGCAACTGGAAAAAGAAGTGGTGCAGGCCTGCCGCAGCTGGCAGGACGACTATTCCAGCCTGGTGGTCGAAAGCTTCGGCGAAGCCCACGGCACCAACGTGCTGGCGGATTTCCCGAAAGGCTTCCCGGCCGGCTACCGCGAGCGTTTTGCTGCGCATTCGGCGGTGGTCGACATGCAGCACTTGCTCAGCCTCACCGAAGCCAACCCGTTGGTGATGAGCTTCTATCAGCCGCTGGGCCAGGTGTCCGGCCAGCGTGAGCTGCATTGCAAGCTCTACCATGCCGACACCCCGCTGGCGCTGTCCGACGTATTGCCGATCCTGGAAAACCTCGGCCTGCGCGTGCTGGGTGAATTCCCGTACCGCCTGCGTCATGCCAATGGCCGTGAGTTCTGGATCCATGATTTCGCGTTCATTGCCGCCGAAGGCGTGAACCTGGATATCCAGCAGCTCAACGACACCCTGCAGGACGCGTTCGTGCATATCGTCCACGGCGATGCCGAGAACGATGCGTTCAACCGCCTGGTACTCACCGCCGGCCTGCCGTGGCGCGACGTGGCGCTGCTGCGTGCCTACGCGCGTTACATGAAACAGATCCGCCTGGGCTTCGACCTGGGTTACATCGCCAGCACCCTGAACAACCACACCGACATCGCCCGCGAGTTGACCCGGTTGTTCAAGACGCGCTTCTACCTGGCGCGCAAGCTCACCGCCGACGACCTGGAAGACAAGCAGCAACGCCTGGAACACGCGATCCTCAGTGCCCTGGACGAGGTTCAGGTGCTCAACGAAGACCGCATCCTGCGTCGCTACCTGGACCTGATCAAGGCCACCCTGCGCACCAACTTCTACCAGACCGACGCCAACGGCCAGAACAAGGCGTACTTCAGCTTCAAGTTCGACCCGCGGGCCATTCCCGAGCTGCCCAAGCCAGTGCCGAAGTTTGAAATCTTCGTCTACTCGCCACGGGTCGAGGGTGTCCACCTGCGCTTCGGTAATGTCGCGCGCGGCGGCCTGCGCTGGTCCGACCGTGAAGAAGACTTCCGCACCGAAGTGCTCGGCCTGGTAAAAGCCCAGCAAGTGAAGAACTCGGTGATCGTGCCGGTGGGCGCCAAGGGCGGCTTCCTGCCGCGCCGCTTGCCACTGGGCGGCAGCCGCGACGAGATCGCGGCCGAGGGCATCGCCTGCTACCGCATCTTCATTTCCGGCCTGTTGGACATCACCGATAACCTCAAGGATGGCGCCCTGGTGCCGCCGGTCAACGTCGTGCGGCATGACGGCGATGACCCGTACCTGGTGGTCGCGGCCGACAAAGGCACCGCGACGTTCTCCGACATCGCCAACGGCATTGCCATCGACTACGGCTTCTGGCTCGGCGATGCATTCGCCTCCGGCGGTTCGGCCGGTTACGACCACAAGAAAATGGGCATCACCGCCAAGGGCGCGTGGGTCGGTGTGCAGCGTCACTTCCGTGAGCGCGGCATCAACGTGCAGGAAGACAGCATCACCGTGGTCGGCGTCGGCGACATGGCCGGCGACGTGTTCGGTAACGGCCTGTTGATGTCCGACAAGCTGCAACTGGTCGCGGCCTTCAACCACCTGCATATCTTCATCGACCCGAACCCGAACCCGGCGACCAGCTTCGTCGAGCGTCAGCGCATGTTCGAGTTGCCGCGTTCGGCGTGGAGCGACTACGACACCAGCATCATGTCCGAAGGCGGCGGTATTTTCTCGCGCAGCGCGAAGAGCATTGCCATCTCGGCGCAGATGAAAGAACGCTTCGACATCCAGGCTGACAAACTGACCCCGACCGAACTGCTGAACGCCTTGCTCAAGGCGCCGGTGGACCTGTTGTGGAACGGCGGTATCGGCACTTACGTCAAGGCCAGCACCGAAAGCCATGCCGATGTGGGCGACAAGGCCAACGACGCCCTGCGCGTCAACGGCAACGAGCTGCGCTGCAAGGTGGTGGGCGAGGGCGGTAACCTTGGCATGACCCAACTGGGGCGTGTGGAATTCGGTCTCAATGGCGGCGGTTCGAACACCGACTTCATCGACAACGCCGGCGGTGTGGACTGCTCCGACCACGAAGTGAACATCAAGATCCTGCTCAACGAAGTGGTGCAGGCCGGCGACATGACCGACAAGCAACGCAACCAGTTGCTGGCGAGCATGACCGACGAAGTCGGCAGCCTGGTGTTGGGCAACAACTACAAGCAGACCCAGGCCCTGTCCCTGGCCGCCCGCCGTGCCTACGAGCGTGCCGCCGAGTACAAGCGCCTGATGAGCGACCTGGAAAGCCGTGGCAAGCTGGACCGCGCCATCGAGTATCTGCCGACCGAGGAGCAGCTCACCGAGCGCGCCGCCACCGGCAAGGGCCTGACCCGTCCGGAGCTGTCGGTGCTGATCTCGTACAGCAAGATCGACCTCAAGGAAGCCCTGCTCAAGTCGCAGGTGCCGGATGACGAGTACCTGACCCGTGACATGGAGACCGCGTTCCCACCGAGCCTGGTGGCCAAGTTCGGCGAGGCGATGCGTCGCCACCGTCTGAAGCGCGAGATCGTCAGCACCCAGATCGCCAACGACCTGGTCAACCACATGGGCATCACCTTCGTGCAGCGGCTCAAAGAGTCGACCGGCATGAGCCCGGCCAACGTGGCGGGCGCCTATGTGATCGTGCGCGACATTTTCCATCTCCCGCACTGGTTCCGTCAGATCGAAGCCCTGGACCACCAGGTCTCCGCCGACGTGCAACTGGAGCTGATGGACGAGCTGATGCGCCTGGGCCGTCGCGCCACGCGTTGGTTCCTGCGCAGCCGTCGCAACGAGCAGGATGCCGGGCGTGACACCGCGCACTTCGGTCCGCACCTGGCCGCACTGGGTCTCAAACTCGACGAACTGCTCGAAGGCCCGACCCGCGAAGGCTGGCAGACCCGTTACCAGGCCTACACCGAAGCCGGCGTACCGGAGTTGTTGGCACGCATGGTTGCAGGCACGACGCACCTGTACACCTTGCTGCCGATCATCGAAGCCGCCGACGTGACCGGGCATGACGCCGCCGAAGTGGCCAAGGCCTACTTCGCCGTCGGCAGCGCCCTGGACTTGCCATGGTACCTGCAGCAGATCAGCGATCTTCCGGTGGCCAACAACTGGCAGGCCCAGGCTCGCGAAGCTTTCCGCGACGACGTGGACTGGCAGCAACGGGCGATCACCATTTCCGTACTGCAAATGGCCGAAGCGCCACAAGACATGGAAGCCCGCGTGGCCCTGTGGCTTGAGCAGCACCAGGACATGGCCGATCGCTGGCGCGCAATGATGGTGGAAATCCGTGCCGCGGTCGGCACGGACTACGCCATGTACGCGGTGGCCAACCGTGAGTTGCTGGACCTGGCGTTGAGCGGTCAGTCGGTGCTGGCATCGGTTTGATCGAGCGGTAAACAACTGTGGAAGGGGGCTTGCTCCCGATAGCGATGGATCAGTCAACACCTGTATGACTGATCCTCCACTATCGGGGGCAAGCCCCCTTCTTCATTGTGAGCGCCATCGACTTGGGATCAGTGGTGCTTGAGTAGTCGGGTCTCCAGGTGATCCAGGTGCCGGGTCATCAAGTTCACCGCAATGCCAGAGGCCCGTTGCTCGATGGCATCGACAATCGCCACATGCTCCTGCCACGCACAATAGCTGCTGGCTTGCGCCTCGTACTGGGCAATGATCAGCGACGTCAACGGCACCAGGCTGTTGAGAAACTGCGCCAACGGCGCATTTCCCGCCATCGCCGCCAATTGCAGATGAAACTCCCCCGACAAGCGAATCGCCGGCCCACGCTGGTCGCGTTCAATACAATCACGCTCGCGGGCAATCAACTCGCGCAACTGGCGGATCTGCATCGGTGTGGCCTGGGCGCAGGCCAGTTGTACCACCGTGATCTCCGTCAACCGCCGCGCTTCCAGAATCTGCCGCGTCTGCTGGGCATCCGGTGCGGCTACCTGGGCGCGCTGGTTGGGGCGCAGGATGATCACGTGCTGGTGCGACAACTTGGCCAACACCCGGCGAATCACGCTGCGGCTCACTCCGAAGGTTTGGCCCAGGCTTTCCTCGGTCAACCGGGTGGACGGGGCGATGCGCTGTTCGAGAATGGCGTCGAACAGCCGTGGGTAGATGTCATTCACCGAGGGCTTTTTACCGGCCACCAGGCACATGGCGGGCAGGCCGGTGATGGGCAGGTCGCGTGGCAAGGCGTGGGCGGTCATGGCCGGTCTCCAAAAATCAACTGCCCAGATGGTCGTCCGGGATGGTCAAGCGAATGCCCATGCGCAGGCCTTCCTGGAGGATGTGCTTGCGCATTTCGGCACTGGCCAGGGCGCTGTTCTTGTTGCGGATGGCGCGCACCACGGCATCGTTTTCCTGCAGGCGTTCCGCCAGGTGTTCCGGGGAGTTGCGCAGCACCTGTGCGCTTTGCTTGAGAGCGTTGCTGGTTTGTTGCACCACGTTCTGGAAGATCGGGTTGGAGGTGAGGGCGAACAGTTCTTCGTGGAAGGCAATGTAGGCATTCATCCCGGCTTCGGCGTCGCCAGCGTCGAGGGCTTCGCGCATGTCCATCAGGGTCAGGCGCAGTTGGCCAACCTCTTTGCTGCTGATGGATTGGGCCACCAGGCCGACAATAAACGGTTCGAGGGTGTAGCGCAGTTGCAGGATATCTTCGAGGCTGGCGTCGGCCACGGCGTCACTCGATTGCGCCTCGTTGACGTGGGTTTCGAGCACCACCACGCCTTTGCCGGGCATCGAGCGCACCAGGCCGAGGGTTTCCAGCACGATCACGGCTTCACGCAGGCTGGGGCGGCTGATGCCCAGCTGTTCGGCCAGTTCACGCTGACCGGGCAGCATTTCACCGCGCCGCCACTGGCCCCGCGCCAGGGAGGCGCGGAGTTTTTCTACGACTGAATTGACGACGGTTGAGGGGGTGACCACGTCGATTGCTCCTTGATGTTGCGAATACAATTGCCACAAAGGCGACGATTGAGTGTGGGAGGGAGCAAGCCCCCTCCCACTGGTGATCTGTGTCGCTCATGCCAATGGGTCAGAACTCCTGGTGCGCGGGCACTACCGGCTTTTTAGCCTGGAACGCATAACCCTGCTGGCCGGCGAGTACCTTGTTGGCGCGCTGGATATCGATGTCTTTTTCCCAGCGCGCAATGGCCACGGTGGCGACGCAGTTGCCGATCAGGTTGGTCAATGCACGGCCGATGCCCATGAACCAATCCACCGCCAATACCAGCACCAGGCCGACCACCGGAATCGCCGGGATGGCCGTGAGTGTCGCCGCCAGAATCACCAGCGCCGACCCCGGAATGCCATGGGCGCCCTTGGAGGTGATCAACGATACCAGCAGGATGGTCAGCAAGTCGGTCATCGACAGCGGTGTGCCGGTAGCGTTGGCGATAAACACGATGGCCAGGGTCAGATAGATCGAGAAACCGTCGAGGTTGAACGAATAGCCTGTCGGAATCACCAGGCCCACGGTGGAACTGCCGATGCCCAAGTGTTCCAGTTTACGCATGATCTGTGGCAGCACCGCGTCGGACGAGGCGGTGCCCATCACGATCAGCAGCTCTTCGCGCAGGTACTTGAGCAGCGGCAGCATGCGCAGGCCGGACAGGCGCATCACCAGGCCGAGGATCACCCCGACAAACATAAAGCAGGTCAGGTAGAACAGGCCTACCAGGCTGCCCAGGTGCTGCAGTGAGTCCAGGCCGTAGGTGCTGGTGGTAAAGGCGATCGCGCCGAACACGCCGATCGGCGCCAGGCGCACGATCATGCCCATGATGCGGAAGATCACGTGACTCAGCTCGTTGATCAGCCGCGAAATGCCCGACGCCGCTTCACCCACCAGGTTCAAGGCGCTGCCGAACAGCACCGAGAACAGCAGCACTTGCAGCACGTTGTTGTCGGCAAACGCGCCGATCACCGAGTTGGGGATCAGGTCCATCAGGAACTGGCTGGTGCCCTTGATGTGTTGGCCCTTGTCGGCCAGTTCATGCAAGCCGGCGGAGGACAATTGCTCCAGGTGGATATTCGCACCGCTGCCGATGCCGGTGCTGAAGGCCATGAGCAGGCCGATCACCAGGGCGACGGTGGTCAGCACTTCGAAATAGATCACCGACTTGAGGCCGATGCGCCCGACCTTTTTCAAGTCGCCGGCGCCGGAGATACCGCTGACCACCACGCAGAACACGATCAGGCCAATCAACATCTTGATCAATTTGATGAAACCGTCACCCAGGGGTTTGAGTTGCGAGGAGAATTCGGGAAGGGCCAGGCCGCAGAGGATGCCGAGCATCAGACCGATCACGACTTGCAGGAAAATCGAACGCGAGCACCATCTGAACATGGGAGGGATCTCTATTCGGTGCCCTGGTGGGTCCAGGGCTTAATTGTTGTGGTCATACCGGTAAGTCCAGTGCGTGGCCAGTCTACGCTGGGTTTTTTCCAGGTCACAAGTGATTTTCGCGGCTTGTCCGGTTGCGGTCTGACCAGTTGCTCTGCGAGGGCGGTGCTTGAGCGGTTGACGGGGCGCAAATTTTTTCGCTTATCATCCGCCGCTGAGTACGCGAGGTGACGGATGGACAAACCAGGACTGACCACCAACGACGCAGGGCTGACCCATTGCAGTTGGCGTACCGCTGCGCCGGAATATCCGCATTACCACGACCATGAATGGGGCGTGCCGGTGGCGGATGACATTCAGTTGTACGAGAAGATTTGCCTGGAGGGGTTTCAGGCAGGGATGGCGTGGATCACCATCCTGCGCAAGCGCGAGCATTTTCGGCGGGCGTTCGACGGTTTTGATTTCCGCCGTGTGGCGCAGTACGGCGAAGCGGATATCGAACGCCTGATGGCTGACCCTGGCATTGTGCGCAACCGCGCCAAAATCGTCTCGACCCTCAACAATGCGCGCAGGGCGTGCGAGTTGGTGGCGGAAAGCGGTTCGTTGGCGAAATGGCTATGGTCGTTCGAACCGACGCCAGACGAACGCCCGGCGCGGGTGGATCTGGCGTATTGGAGCGCCAACCCGACGTCACCGGCTTCGGTGCGCTTGTCGAAGGCCTTGAAGAAACGCGGGTGGACCTACGTGGGGCCGACCACGATGTATGCGTTGATGCAGGCGACGGGGATGGTCAATGACCATCTTGAAGGCTGTGCCTGCCGCGAGCCGATCGAAGCACTGCGCCGTCGATTCAATCGCCCTTGAGTCTCGCAGCGGTGCTATTCGTGCGCCAGAGGGGTGAGCACCTCAGCCTTGTCATCCAGCACCATCACCACCAGCAGTTTCGCCGGTCGGGTCTGGCTGGCATTGCTCGACTCGAAGTGCCGCGAGCCCGCCGGCTCGTAGAATGACTGGCCGGCCGTGTAGGTGATCGCCGGTTCATCGTTGACCTGCGACGTAATCGCGCCCTCCAGTACGTAAGCCACGGCAGTGCCGGTATGGCTGTGGGGCACGGTGGCCTGGCCCGCGGCGTAATCGACGCTCAGCATGATGGTTTTCTTGCCGGGCACGTTGCTCAGGGCGTGCTCTTGCAGAACCTTGATCGACTCCTGGTTGTACACCGGTTCATGGGCGAAGGCACTGAACGAGGCCAGTATCAGGGCGGTTGCGAGTGAGCGTTTCATGGCGAGTTTCCGAGTCGTTCGAGAGGTCTTCACCCTACGCCGCGTGCTCCCGCCAACCAATGACCAATCCAGCCGAAAAACCTCTAGCCAATCTGCTGGAGAATGTCGCGCACCTTGTCCAGGGCCGGGTCGATGTCCAGGGTTTCGATCGCGCCGAAGCCGATGATCAGGCCCGGGCGTACCGGCGTGTCGTGAAAAAACACGTCGAGCGGGTACAGGCCCACGTCGACCTGGCGTGCCAGCTGCATCAACAACGCAATATTCACCGGCACCTTGCACAGGGCCGCCATATGAAAGCCGGCCACGGTGGGCACCGCTTCGAACCACGGCGCCAGGTCGCCCGCCAGGCGCTGCAGGATGCGCTCGCGACGCCCGGCATACACGCTGTGGCAGCGGCGAATATGCTTGAGCAGATAGCCTTCGCTGATGAACTTGGCCAACGCCCATTGCGGCAAGGTGGAGCTGTGTTGATCGGTCAATTGCTTGGCCTTGAGCACCGCGCCATAAAGGGCTGGCGGCAGTACCGCATAGCCCAGGCGCAACTCCGGCAGCAGGGTTTTGGAGAAGGTGCCGACGTAAGTCACCACGCCTCGGGTGTCCATGTTTTGCAGGGAGTCGGTGGGACGGCCTTCGTAACGGAATTCGCTGTCGTAGTCGTCTTCGATAACCATCGCCCCCAGCTCGAACGCACGGGCCAGCAAGGCTTCGCGGCGTGCCTGGCTCATGGGCATGCCGAGGGGGAACTGGTGGGACGGTGTCACATAGATCAGCCGCGCACCGTCGGGGATCCGCTCGACCTGAATGCCCTGATCGTCGACGGGCACCCCGATGACGTTTGCCCCCATCGCCATGAACAACTGGCGCGCCGGGGTGTAGCCGGGGTCTTCCATGGCGACGATGCTGCCCGGCTCCAGCACGACGCGGGCGATCAGGTCGAGAGCCTGCTGCGCGCCGTTGGTGACCACGATGTCGTCGGCGCTGCATTTGACCCCACGGGAAAACGCAATGTGCCCGGCGATGGCGCTGCGCAACGCCGGCAGGCCTTCGGTCTGGCTGTAGAGGCCACTGTTCTGGGCAATACGGCGCAGGGCGTCCTGGGTGCAGCGTCGCCATTCGTCCTGGGGGAATTGGTGGCGGCTGGTGGCGCCGCCGAGGAATTCGTAGCGCAGGGCACTGTCGCGCGTGGGGTGATGCATGGGCGAGGGCAGTGCCTGCCACTTCGCCAGGTTGGCGGCGCAGGCCAGGTCGGTGGCGGTTTGCAGGCGTTCGGTCGACGGGGTGCGGCTGTTGACGAACGTGCCGCGTCCGATCTTGCCCACCAGCAGGCCTTCGTAGGTCAGGGTGGCGTAGGTGTCGGACACGGTCTTGCGTGACACGCCCAGTTGCGCGGCCAGCAGGCGGCTGGGCGGCAGTTGCGCCCCGGCGGCCAGGCGGCCGGAGTCGATGGCTTCGCGCAGTTGCTGGTAAAGCTGTTCGGCCAGGTCCTTGCGGCCGTTGATGATCACGTGCAGTTCCATGTTTTTCCTGAGGGGCTGAGTCGGTCCAAGACTACTCGCTGGCGACGTTTGCTCCAAAGGGGCTGTATGACAACGCGATAAAAAAAGTGGGAGCGGGCCTGCTCCCACCTGGGGATTGTGCTGCTTATGTGGTCAGGACAGGAAACCACCGTCCACGTTCAGCGACACCCCGGTGGTGTAGCTGGATGCATCGCTGGCCAGGTACAGCACTGCGCCGGCCATCTCGCTCGGGTCCGCTACGCGCTTGAGCGGGATCTGCGCCAGGGCCATTTTCAGGATCGCGTCGTTCTTCACCAGCGCCGAGGCGAACTTGGTGTCGGTCAGGCCCGGCAGCAGGGCGTTGCAGCGGATGCCGAATTCGGCGCACTCCTTGGCGAACACCTTGGTCATGTTGATCACCGCGGCCTTGGTCACCGAGTAGATGCCCTGGAACACGCCCGGCGAGATGCCGTTGATCGAGGCCACGTTGATGATGCTGCCGCCGCCGTTTTCGCGCATCAGCTTGCCGGCTTCTACCGACATGAAGAAGTAGCCGCGAATATTCACATCCACGGTTTTCTGGAAGGCGCCCAGGTCGGTGTCCAGCACGTTGCAGAATTGCGGGTTGGTCGCGGCGTTGTTGACCAGAATGTCCAGGCGGCCGAACTGCTCGCGGATGCCGGCGAAGACCTGGCTGATCTGCTCCATTTCACCGATATGGCAGGCAACCGCAGTGGCCTTGCCGCCGTCGGCGATGATCGCATCCGCTACGTGCTGGCAGCCTTCCAGCTTACGGCTGGACACGATCACGTGGGCGCCTTGCTGGGCCAGCAACTTGGCGATGGCCTCACCGATGCCACGGCTGGCGCCGGAGACAAAAGCGATCTTGCCGTCGAGGTCGAACAGGTTGGTCTTGGACATGGGGGTTCCTTGTGGGTCTTGGCTCGGTCGATCAGAGGGCGGATTTGCCGATGACATTCAGGCTCATCTGCTCCAGCAGCTTGTTCATCTGAATGAACTGCGCAAAGCGTTTGTCCTGGGTCTGTCCATGGAAAAAACGGTAGTAGATCTGCTGCACGATGCCGGCCAGGCGGAACAGGCCGTAGGTGTAGTAGAAGTCGAAATTGTCGATCTCAAGGCCGGCGCGCTCGGCGTAATAGTCGACGAACTGGCGACGCGTGAGCATGCCCGGCGCGTTGCTCGGCTGGCGGCGCATCAGTTGCACGGGCGCCGGGTCGGCGGCTTCGATCCAGTAGGCGAGGGTGTTGCCCAGGTCCATCAGCGGGTCGCCGAGGGTGGTCAGCTCCCAGTCCAGCACGCCGATGATCTGCATCGGGTTGTGCGGGTCGAGGATCACGTTGTCGAAGCGGTAGTCGTTATGCACGATGCTGGAGGTGGGATGGTCGGCCGGCATCTTGTCGTTGAGCCAGGCGCGCACGGCCTCCCAGCGAGGTGCGTCGGGGGTCAGGGCTTTTTCGTAGCGGTCGCTCCAGCCGCGGATCTGGCGTTCCACGTACCCCTCGGGCTTGCCCAGGTCGGCCAGGCCGCAGGCGTTGTAGTCCACTTGGTGCAGTTCGACGAACTTGTCGATAAAGCTTTTGCACAGCGCTTCGGTCCTGCTCGCGTCCAGGCCCAGTTCGGCCGGCAGGTCGGAGCGCAGGATGATGCCGTTGACGCGCTCCATCACATAGAACTCGGCGCCGATCACCGATTCATCGGTGCAATGCACGTAGGCCTTGGGGCAGTAGGGAAAGCCGTCTTTCAGTTGATTGAGAATGCGGAACTCGCGGCCCATGTCATGGGCGGATTTGGCCTTGTGCCCGAACGGCGGGCGGCGCAGCACGAATTCCTGGCCCGGGTATTCCAGCAGGTAGGTCAGGTTGGACGCGCCGCCGGGGAACTGGCTGATCTTGAGCGTGCCGCTCAGGCCCGGGATATGGGCCTTGAGGTAGGGATCGATCAGGCTGGCATCAAGTTCTTCGCCTGGGCGGATCTGGGTCGATTGGTCGTTCAGCGCCATGCTTATCCCTTCTGCTTATTCTAAAGGCCTCGGACTATTGGCTAATCTAATGCGCCCAGCCGCCCGGCCACAAGGTCGGGGCGGCTTAATAGGTTCGCGTGTTGGATGATGATCAGCGTGCCTGATCGGTCATTTTTCGGGCGGGGGCAAGGCGACCGGCGTCAGCACCGGCCGGCCGGCGAAGTACTCCAGCAGGTTGTCGGCCACCCGTTGCACCGTATCGTGCGCGGCTTCCGGCGACAGCCCGGCCACATGGGAGGTCAGCACGGTATTGCTCAGGCGCTTGAGGGCATCGGGCACCTTGGGCTCGTCGTCGAACACATCCAGTGCCGCGCCGCCGATACGGCGCTGTTCCAGGGCGGCGACCAGGTCGGCGGTCACCACCACGCTGCCACGGCCGATATTCACCAGGTAGCCGTTCGGCCCCAATGCATCCAGGGCATGCCGATCGATCAAGTGGCGCGTGCCCGGGCCGCCGGGCGTGGCCAGGATCAGGAAGTCCGAGGTGTGTGCCAGCTCCACGGCGGTCGAGCAATAGATGTAGTCCACGTCATCGCGGGGCTGGCGGTTGTGGTAACTCACCTGCATGCCGAACCCGAGGGCGGCGCGCTTGGCGATCTCCAGGCCCACCGCGCCGAGGCCGAGAATCCCCAGTTGCTTGCCGCCCAGGGAAGGGCGCATCACTTTGGGCCACTCGCCGTGGCGCACTGCCGCGTCCGTTTGCGGAATGCCGCGCACCAATGACAGCAGCAAGGCCATGGCGTGGTCCGCCACCGAAGGCGCGTTCACCCCGGCGCCGTTGGTCACCACGATCCCGCGGTTGCTTGCCGCCTGCAGGTCGACATGCTCATAGCCGGCACCGATCACGCAGATGATCTCCAGCAATGGCAGCAAGGCGATTTCTTCGGCATACAGGCCCAATGGGCCACGCGTCAGTACGGCCTTGATCTGCCCGCCGTGGGCCTTGATGGCCTGGGCGCGTTCGGCGGGCGTCGGTGCCAGGATCACATGAAAGTCATTGCTTTCGATGATGGGCAGGTATTCGTTGATGGTTTCGACCAGGACCAGAACAGTGGTTGTCATCGGACGGCTCTTCCTGAAGGTTTTGAGAGCAAGAGTATGCGGGATTTGTCAGCAAAATCGCTTTGCCGTGGCAGAAAAATCGTCGTAGGGCCGAGCTTGCAGGTGTTGAGGGCGACGCGCGCCCAGCAAGCTCGTGCCTACGGTATTTGCGTTGTCAGAAACTGATCGCGGCGGCGCTCACGCGTTGCACAAACGCCCCGGCCAACGTGGCATTGTGATGTTCGATGATCGCCGCCGCCGACAGCGTTGCAGTGTCCATGCAGGTGTGGCCGTCTTCGGGCAGTATCACCGAGAACCCCAGTTCGACTGCGACGCGGCAAGTGGTATCGATGCAGAACTGGGTTTTCATCCCGACAATCACCAGCTCATTGAGCTGCATCGCGCGCAGTCGCTGTGCCAGATCGGTGCCGAGGAAACAACTGGGCCGGGTTTTGTTGAAGAACTGGTCACGCGCCTCATCGACATCCAGCTCATGCCACACCTGCCAATACGGGCTGCCCGCGGCAATCGCGGAACCCGCCGGGCCTGTGTGGCGGGCGACGAAGATCGGTGCGCCGGCGTGGCGTGCGCGCCCGATCAGTTGGTTGATGGTCTGCAGCACCCGTTCGCGTTCGAAGGGGTGGTCCGGGCCAGCGTACAGGCCGGTTTGCATATCGATGATCAGCAGGGCGTCAGCCATGGTGTTGCTCCTTTCGCGTGCCGGATGGCGGCGCAATAAAAAAGGCCCCGTCCATTGCTGGCGGGGCCTTGGGTTGAATCCGTGAGGTGTCTAGTTCAAGCACCCACAGCAACCGCACGACCCGCCGGAAGCGGTCGTGGTGGTGGTGCGGGTGAGGTGCTGCTGAAAAAGGTTCATGATCGATCATGCTGGGGCATAAGTTTGGCTGTCAAGCGTCGCAGGCAACTTCTTATAAGGCGTGACGATGTTTCGGGCATCCACAAGGGACTCGTCTGACACGCGACTACCCAGGGGGCTCTTCACGCCAAACGCGCAAAAAAATAGCCGACAACCTCGTCCTTGAGCCTCTGCACCGCTTAACCATTCCTCAGCTAAGCCTTTGCTTATTTAAAAGAATCCCGGACAATCGCGCCCCTGTTATAGCCGGGGCGCTGCCTGTCAGGTTTTTCTGACTCGTGCCGGCTGTGGAAATGCGGAGATCCGACTGGATGAATGATCAGGCCAATAGCGTCGACGAACGCTATGTCACGACACCTGTAATCCTTACAAGCTGGAGCCGTCAGGACACCACCTGGATGCTTGGCTTGTTTGGCACGGCGATTGGTGCCGGCACTTTGTTTCTACCTATCAACGCCGGCCTCGGCGGCTTCTGGCCGCTGGTGATCCTGGCGCTGCTGGCCTTCCCGATGACGTTCTTTGCCCACCGTGGCCTGACGCGTTTCGTGCTGTCCGGCCGTGAAGGTTCCGACATCACCGACGTGGTCGAAGAGCACTTCGGCGTCAAGGCCGGCGCGCTGATCACCTTGCTGTACTTCCTGGCGATTTTCCCGATCCTGCTGATCTACAGCGTCGCGCTGACCAATACCGTCGGCAGCTTCATGGAGCACCAGTTGCACATCATGCCGCCGCCACGGGTGATCCTGGCGTTTGTGCTGATCCTCGGCCTGCTGGCCGTGGTGCGTTGCGGTGAGCAGGCGATCGTCAAGGCCATGAGCCTGATGGTGTACCCGTTCATCGTCGCCTTGCTGTTCCTGGCGGTGTACCTGATCCCGCACTGGAACGGCGGCATTCTCAGCACCGCCAACGTGGTCCCGGCGCCTTCGGCGTTGCTCAACACCTTGTGGCTGGCGATTCCGGTGATGGTGTTCTCGTTCAACCATTCGCCGATCATCTCGGCCTTTGCGGTGGACCAGAAGCGTCAGTATGGCGCGCATGCCGATGAGCGCAGTTCGCAGATCCTGTCGCGCGCGCACCTGTTGATGGTGGCGATGGTGCTGTTCTTCGTGTTCAGTTGCGTGCTGACCCTGTCGCCGGCGCAACTGGCTGAAGCGAAAGCACAGAACCTGTCGATCCTGTCGTACCTGGCCAACCACTTCGACAACCGGACCATCGCCTTCGCCGCGCCGCTGATTGCGTTCGTGGCGATTGCCAAGTCGTTCCTGGGCCATTACATCGGCGCCAGTGAAGGCCTCAAGGGCCTGGTCGCGAAAACCGGCCGGCGTCCGGCACCGAAGACCCTGGACCGCATGACCGCCGCCTTCATGTTGGTGGTGTGCTGGATCGTCGCCACGCTCAATCCGAGCATCCTTGGCATGATCGAGACATTGGGCGGGCCGATCATTGCGTCGATCCTGTTCCTGATGCCGATGTACGCGATCCGCAAGGTGCCGGCGATGGCCAAGTACCGCGGGCAGGCGTCCAACGTGTTTGTCACGGCGGTCGGCCTGGTGGCGATTACTGCGCTGATTTACTCGCTGCTCTCCTGACCGCACGCTGCACCGAACAGGGCCGATTCGCACGCGTGGCGAGTCGGCCTTTTTTTCGCTCGGAAAACCTGACACGGCGCAACCGCCGCACGGCAATGGGCGCTAAGCTGGAACACATTTTTAGCCAGGATGGATGGGGCCGATTGAACACTGAAACCGATACGCCCGTTGTCGCTGCGTCGAAGCGAACCCAGGACATAATTGCCGGCTTATCGATTGCCGGTTTGCTGTTGCCGGAGGCGGTGGCCTATTCCAGCATTGCCGCGCTCCCGCCCCAGGCCGGTGTGATTGCCTTGTTTGCCGGGCTGGTGTGCTACGGCCTGTTCGGCACCAGTCGTTTCGCGATCGTCTCGGCGACTTCGTCGTCGGCAGCGGTGTTGGCGGCGGCAACGGCCAGCCTGGCGGGGGATGACCCGGCGCTGAGGCTGTCCCTGGCCTTCGGGCTGGTGCTGATCATTGGCGTGTTTTTTCTGCTGGCCGGGCTGTTCAAACTCGGTGGCGTCACTTCGTTTATCGCCAAGCCAGTGTTGCGTGGGTTTGCCTTCGGCCTGGCGTTGACCATCATCCTCAAGCAACTGGCCAGTGTGGTGGGCGTCCAACTGACCGATAACAACCTGATCCGCTTCCTGCCGCAGTTGCTGGAGCAGTTGCCGCACTGGAACTGGCCCGCCGCGCTGGTGGCTGCGGTGGCCTTGCTGGTGTTGTGGTTATGCGCCCGCGTTCCGCGCCTGCCCGGCGGGCTGGTGGTGATCGTGCTCGGCGTTATTGCCGGCCAGGGCCTGAACCTGCAGGCCCATGGCGTCGCGCTGATCGGCCTGATCGACCTGCGCCTGGAGCTGGGGCATTTGCCGGTACTGCCGTTTGCCGATTGGCTGCGCCTGGGCGAGTTGGCGTTTGCGTTGGTCATGATTTTGTACGCAGAGTCCTACGGGTCCATCAGTTCGTTCGCTCTCAAGCACGGCGACCGGGTGTCGTCCAACCGCGACTTGCTGGCGCTGGGCGCGGCCAACGTGGTGTCTGGGTTGTTCCACGGCATGCCGACGGGCGCCGGGTATTCGGCGACCTCGGCGAATGAGGCGGCTGGCGCCTATTCGCGTTTGGCGGGGATCGTCGCGGCGCTGGTGATCCTGGCGATTGTGTTGACGGTGCTGCCGTATGTTGCGCTCACGCCGGAGCCGGTGTTGGCGGCGGTGGTCATCTATGCCCTGGGCCGGGGTTTGAGCCTGCAGCCCCTGGGGCGTTACTTCCTGTGGCGACGCGACCGTTTGCTGGTGGTGTGTGCGGTGGCGGCGGTGCTGGTGCTCGGCGTGCTGGATGGTTTGTTGTTGTCGGTCGGGATCAGCGTGGTGTTGATGTTGCGCCAGATGTCGGCGGCGGATATCCAGGTGCTTGGGCGCCTGGGCGACACTCATGATTTCGTGGACCGTCAACACCATGCCGATGCGCTGACCGTTCCCGGCGTGTTGATCATACGGCCAAGCGAGGCGCTGTTTTTTGCGAATGCCGAGCGCATCCTCGGCGCCGCTCTGCGCCTGATGCGTCAGTCATCCGCGCAGACGGTGGTGTTGAGCCTGGAAGAATCCCCCGACCTCGACGGCACCAGCGTCGAAGCGCTGGCCGCTTTTTTTGCCCAGGTGCGCGGGGAGGGCAAGCAACTGGTGCTGGCACGGGTGCGCCATGACGCCCATGAAGTCTTGCAGGCGCTGCCGGAGGCCCAGGCGCCCGAGGTGTTGCTCAGCGGCTTGAGCGTCGATGGTGCGGTGCAACTGGCGTTGCACAGCCATCCCCAGGCATAAAAAAACGCCGCGTATCTTGCGATACGCGGCGTCCTTTACATCAACACACCCTTAGGCTTGCAGCACCGGGATGTTGGCGTTTGCAGCGCTTTCACGGAACTCGGCGATCTGATCGAAACTCAGGTAGCGATACACATCGCTGGCCATGGTGTTGATCTTCGCGGCGTATTCCATGTACTCCTCGACGGTCGGCAGGCGACCCAGGATCGAAGCCACCGACGCCAGCTCGGCCGAAGCCAGGTAGACGTTGGCGCCATCGCCCAGACGGTTCGGGAAGTTACGGGTCGAAGTCGACACGACGGTCGAATTCGGTTCTACACGTGCCTGGTTACCCATGCACAGCGAGCAGCCCGGCATTTCCATGCGCGCGCCAGCCTTGCCGTAGATGCCGTAGTAGCCTTCTTCGGTCAGTTGGTGAGCGTCCATCTTGGTCGGCGGCGACAGCCACAGACGGGTTGGCAGCTGACCCTTGACCTGATCCAGCAGTTTACCGGCAGCGCGGAAGTGACCGATGTTGGTCATGCACGAACCGATGAACACTTCGTCGATCTTCTCGCCAGCAACGCTGGACAGCAGACGGGCGTCGTCCGGGTCGTTTGGCGCGCAGAGCACAGGCTCCTTGATGTCGGCCAGGTCGATCTCGATGATTTCGGCGTATTCCGCGTCGGCATCGGCCACCATCAGCTCCGGGTTGGCAACCCAGGCTTCCATCGCTTGGGCGCGACGTTCCAGGGTACGTGCATCGCCGTAGCCTTCGCCGATCATCCAGCGCAGCAGGGTGATGTTGGAGTTCAGGTACTCGGTGATCGACT
Source organism: Pseudomonas sp. K8 (assembly GCF_014889455.1). Lineage (NCBI taxonomy): Bacteria > Pseudomonadati > Pseudomonadota > Gammaproteobacteria > Pseudomonadales > Pseudomonadaceae > Pseudomonas > Pseudomonas sp. K8. The sequence continues at coordinate 32,779 of NZ_VJWO01000026.1, read as the reverse complement.
CTTTCGACAGCTTGATGGTGCAACCGGCAGCCGAACGTTCAGCCGAGGCGTCGGACAGCTCGAAGGCTTGTTCGATGCTCAGGTTGTCCAGGCCTTCGATTTCCAGGATGCGGCCGGAGAAGGCGTTCTTCTTGCCTTTCTTCTCTACGGTCAGCAGGCCAGCCTGGATCGCGTAGTAAGGAATGGCATGAACCAGGTCACGCAGGGTGATGCCAGGTTGCATTTTGCCTTTGAAGCGCACCAGGATCGATTCCGGCATGTCCAGTGGCATCACGCCAGTGGCTGCGGCGAACGCTACCAGGCCGGAACCGGCCGGGAACGAAATGCCCATCGGGAAACGGGTGTGGGAGTCACCACCGGTGCCGACGGTGTCCGGCAGCAGCATGCGGTTCAGCCAGCTGTGGATGATGCCGTCGCCTGGGCGCAGCGACACGCCGCCACGGGTCATGATGAAGTCAGGCAGGGTGTGGTGGGTGGTCACGTCGATCGGCTTAGGATACGCCGCGGTGTGGCAGAAAGACTGCATCACCAGATCGGTCGAGAAGCCCAGGCACGCCAGGTCTTTCAGTTCGTCACGGGTCATAGGACCGGTGGTGTCCTGGGAACCCACGGTGGTCATCTTAGGCTCGCAGTAGGTGCCTGGACGAACGCCAGTCACGCCGCATGCCTTGCCGACCATCTTCTGCGCCAGGGTGAAACCCTTGGTGCTTTCGGCCGGAGCTTCCGGCTTCTTGAACAGGTCGGACGGTGGCAGACCCAGTTCGGCACGCGCCTTCTCGGTCAGGCCGCGGCCGATGATCAGCGGGATACGGCCGCCGGCACGGACTTCGTCCAACAGCACCGGGGTCTTCATTTCGAAGGTGGTCAGGACTTCATCGGTACCGTGCTTGCAGACTTTGCCAGCATGCGGGTACAGGTCGATCACGTCGCCCATGTTCATGTTGGTGACGTCGAATTCGATCGGCAGTGCGCCAGCATCTTCCATGGTGTTGTAGAAGATCGGAGCGATCTTGCTGCCGAAGCAGAAGCCGCCAGCACGCTTGTTCGGCACGTAAGGAACGTCGTCGCCGAAGAACCACAGTACGGAGTTGGTTGCCGATTTACGCGACGAACCGGTACCGACCACGTCACCGACGTAGGCGATCGGGAAGCCTTGGCCGCGCATTTCTTCGATCTGCTTCATCGGGCCGGTCTTGCCTTGCTCGTCCGGCACGATGCCGTCGCGAGCCATTTTCAGCATGGCCAGGGCGTGCAGCGGGATGTCAGGGCGGGACCAGGCGTCCGGCGCAGGCGACAGGTCGTCGGTGTTGGTTTCGCCGGAGACCTTGAATACGCGCAGGCTGATCTTGTCGGCCAGGGTCGGACGGTTCTTGAACCACTCGCCGTCGGCCCAGGACTGGATCACGGCCTTGGCGTGTGCGTTGCCGGCCTTGGCTTTTTCAGCCACGTCGTGGAACGCATCGAACATCAGCAGGGTGTGCTTGAGTTGAGCGGCGGCAACAGGCGCCAGTTCGGCGTTGTCGAGCAGCTCGACCAGGGTCACGATGTTGTAGCCGCCTTGCATGGTGCCAAGCAGTTCAACGGCGCGTTTCTTGTCGATCAGGGGAGAAGTGGCTTCGCCCTTGGCCAGGGCAGACAGGAAACCGGCTTTGACGTAGGCAGCTTCGTCAACGCCTGGTGGAATGCGGTTGGTGATCAGGTCAACGAGGAATTCTTCTTCGCCAGCCGGGGGATTTTTCAGCAGCTCGACCAGGCCTGCGGTTTGTTCGGCATTAAGCGGCTGGGGAACAATACCCAGGGCTGCACGCTCTTCGATATGTTTGCGGTAGGCTTCAAGCACAGTTATTACCCTCATCAGTGGTCCCACGGGACGCTCATCCAGAAATGAACGGCACGCATGCGCTCGGGGGCTTTTTGGGCCGCAAAGCCAGCGCTGCCGACATTCCTCACAGAAGCTGCTTTCAAAGTTTTACGCCTGCAGAACGGAGCTGATGAGGGTTGGCGCTGGCTTGACCTGCCGGGTCATTGACCATCGCCAACACCGTTCTGAAGGAACGACTGTGCTCGTGACGCTTTGAAAACAGCTTCCAGCGGATTATTGGCGCCTTATAAGGCCGGATGATTCTACGGCAAAAAAATTCTAAACGTAAGTTGCCAAGCCAAGTTTGCTGGGTGATCAACCTTAGACAAAGGGCTAACATGGCGCCCTGTTTCGCTGATTTGCGTGTTGCCGCCCATGTCCAACCAAGCCATCAAGACCCCCTGCGTAGGCCTGTGCTCCACGGTTTACGGTGACCTCGTGTGTCGCGGCTGCAAGCGTTTCCACCACGAAGTGATCCAGTGGAACGGCTATAACGAAGAAGAAAAACGTGCGGTGTGGCTGCGGCTCGAGCAACTGTTGGTGCAGGTCATGGCCGGCAAGCTGGAGGTTTTCGACCCCAAGACTCTGCGCAGCCAGCTGGAGCAACGCAAGATCCGCTTTGTGCCGCACCAGTCCGAGTACTGCTGGGCCTACCAGTTGATCGCCCGCGGGGCACGGGTGATTTCCAACCTGGAGGCCTATGGCATGGTGCTGCTGCCGGAGTTCCGCGAGTGGAACCTGCCGCAGCTGCGCGATGCCATCGACCGTGAGTTTTTCATCCTGTCCGAGGCGCACTACCAGCGCTATATCGCGCCGGGGTTTCTCAAGGATGTGTTGGGCGCCTGACGATCAGGCTTTGTTGGCCAGCTTTTCCAGTTGATCCGTCAGTGCCTGGGGCTTGAGCACCAGCACATCGCTTTCCAGCGCATCGAGCACCACTTCCGCCGTATTGCCGATCAGCGCGCCGGTCAGCCCGGTGCGCGCCACGGTGCCGATGATCGTCACTGCGGCTTTCAAGGTGTAGGCGGCATGGGGAATCAGCACATCCGCCGGGCCTTCTTCGATATGCAGGTGGGCGTCGTCGATATCGAACGTGGCCTGGAATGCCTTGCACTGCTCGCGATAACGCGCCTCGATGGTTTCCTTGAGCTGAAACACCGGGTCGCCGGCCGAGAGCATTGGCGATAGATGGGCGCTGATGACATGCAGTGACGCCTTGGCCAGGCTGGCGATGTCGAAGCCGTAGTCGATGATCATGTGGTGCAGCGCACGATGCTCGGTGTCGGTATTGCCTACATCGATGGCGGCGAGAATGACGCCGTCGTTCCATGGCGTTGCTGTCTTGACCAGCAGCACCGGCACCGGGCAGTAGCGCAACAGCTTCCAGTCGGCCGGGGTCAGGAGCGCCTTTTTCAGCGGGCTGTCGGGGTAGTGCTGCTTGATCACCAGGCCACAGCCTTCGGCCTGCTGCACCTCGATGATGGTTTCATGCAGGCTGGTATTCCACGCCTGTTCGGTGGTGACGCTGTAGCCGTCTTCGGTCAGGCCGGACTTGAGCAGGCTCAACAGCGCCGAATGCTCATGTTTCTTGTCGCACACCAGCAGGTGCAGGCGCGCGCCGGTAGTCCCGGCGATCAGTTTGGCGCGTTTGAGGGCCAGGCTTTCCGAATGCTCGGGCTCAAGGACCACCAGGATGCTGCGGATGGCTTGCATGATCGGGACTCTCCAGAAAGGGGGCGTTGAACAACTATAGTTGCTGCCCGCCAGACGTCATGTTGATGCACATCAAGGCCAGCGGCTGGTGGTCTGCGGCGCGGTCGGTATAATCGGCGACCTTTTGTGATCCTTTGCCCGTGAGCCCGATGAACCTGCCCGAAATCCACGAATTCCTCGGTTGCCCCACCCCTGACGCCTGGGTCCAGGCCGCGTTGGCCGATCAGGAAACCCTGCTGATCGACCACAAGAACTGCGAATTCAAGGCCGCCAGCACTGCCTTGAGCCTGATCGCTAAGTATCACAGCCATGTCGACTTGATCAATATGATGTCGCGCCTGGCCCGGGAAGAGCTGGTCCATCACGAACAGGTCATGCGCCTGATGAAGAAGCGCAAGGTCGCGCTGCGTCAGTTGCACGCCGGGCGTTATGCCTCGGGCTTGCGCAAGGTGGTGCGCAGCCACGAGCCGGTCAAACTGGTGGACACCCTGGTGGTCGGCGCCTTTATCGAGGCGCGCAGTTGCGAGCGTTTCGAGGCGCTGGTGCCACATTTGGACGAAGAACTCGGCAAGTTCTACTTCGGCCTGCTCAAAAGCGAGGCGCGGCACTACCAGGGTTACTTGAAACTGGCTTATCAGTATGGCGAGGCCAAGGATATTGCCCAGGTGATCGAGCGGGTGAGGGCGGCCGAGCAGGAACTGATCGAGTCCCCCGACGTCGAGTTCCGCTTTCACAGTGGCGTGCCAGCCTGAGGCGACGGCTGCGCATACAACGCTCGGTGACGGCGTTAAAAATTGCAGGCTATTTGTTAAAAACTCTTAAAAGCATGAAGCTTCATCGCGTGTGGCCGGCCAAGCGCTGCCGGCGGGCAACTTGCCACCTATAATGCGCGCACTTCAATCCGCGTTGTGCACTGAGAACTTATGGAAAACCTGGGGCTGGGCAAGGTATTGCTCGTTGAGGACGATGAGAAGCTGGCAGGGCTGATCGCGCACTTTCTGGCACAGCACGGTTTTGAGGTACGGGCGGTGCATCGCGGTGATGCGGCCTTGGCGGCCTTTCTTGACTTCAAGCCCAAGATTGTCGTGCTCGACCTGATGCTGCCGGGCCAGAGCGGCTTGCATGTGTGTCGCGCGATTCGCGCGGTGTCCGACACGCCGATCGTGATCCTCACCGCCAAGGAAGACGACCTGGACCACATTCTCGGCCTGGAGTCCGGCGCCGACGACTATGTGATCAAACCGATCAAACCGCCGGTGCTGCTGGCCCGCCTGCGAGCGTTGCAACGGCGCCAGGCGCCGGAGCCGACGGTGCGCGGCGCCATCGAGTTCGGGCGCCTGGTCATTGACCGCAGTTGTCGGGTGGTCAGCCTGGGCGGCGAGAAGATCGACCTCACCACCATGGAGTTCGAACTGTTGTGGTTGCTGGCCAGCAGCGCCGGCAAGATCCTCTCGCGCGATGACATCCTCAACCGCATGCGTGGCATCGCCTTTGATGGCCTGAACCGCAGCGTCGACGTGTACATCAGCAAACTGCGCGGCAAGCTCAACGATAACCCCCGTGAGCCGGTGTGCATCAAGACTATCTGGGGCAAGGGTTATCTGTTCAATCCGTTTGCGTGGGAGGTCTAGATGCTGCGCCTGTTTCTACGCCTGTATGTGATTCTGGCCCTGGGCCTGGCGGGAGCGATCTGGCTGGTCAACTACACGTTCGACGAGTTGCTGCCCGAAACCGACGAAACCTATAGCCGCGAGGCCGTGCGCGGCCCGGCCTATGGCCTGGTCGAACAACTGCGGCCGCATGTCGGCGAAGCGCGGCAAGCCCGCTTGGCCGAATTGCAACCCCATTACGGGCTGCACCTGAAGCTGGTTGAAAGCGAAGCCCTGGGGCTGTCCGAGCGTGAAAAAAAGCTGCTGGACGACGGCTTGCTGGTGGTGCGCGGGGACTTCAAGGAGTTCCTCTCCCGCATCGACAGTGGCATGCAGTTGCTGGAAATCAAACTGCCGGAAGAACCCAAATGGATGTACATGTGGGTCTACGGCTTTCTCGGACTGTGCCTGGCTATCGTGCTGTATTTTTGGGTGCGCCCGCATTGGCGCGACCTGGAACATATCCGCCTGGCCGCCCAGCGCTTCGGCGATAACGACCTCGGCTCACGCATCCTGTTGCCGCGTCGCTCCACCGTGCGCGAACTGGCCGGGCACTTCAACCAGATGGCCGAACGCATCGAGAGCCTGATCGCCAACCAGCGTGAGTTGACCAACGCGGTCTCCCACGAACTGCGCACGCCCATCGCGCGCCTGTCGTTCGAGCTCGACCAGCTCAAACAACAGGCCGATCCCCGGCAGAGCCTCGCACTGATCACCGACATGTATGCCGACCTTGGCGAGTTGGAGGAAATGGTCTCTGAATTGTTGACCTACGCCAGCCTGGAGCGCGGCGCCACCCAGGTCACGCAGGAAAATATCGAGGCCCACAGCTGGCTCGACAGTGTGATCGGCAGCGTGGCCCTGGAGGCCGAGGCGGAAGGCGTGCAGTTGTCCTTGCGTACCTGTGAAGTCGACGTTATCCAGATCGAACCGCGCTTCATGGCGCGTGCGGTGATCAACCTGCTGCGCAACGCCATTCGTTACGCCGACCGCCGCGTGGAAGTGTCGCTGGTCAAGTTCGGCAGTGGTTATGAAGTGCGGGTCTGCGATGACGGCCCCGGCATCCCCGAGGAAGGCCGGGCGAAGATCTTCCAGCCGTTCATCCGCCTCGACGCCAGCCGCGACCGCCGCACCGGCGGCTTCGGCCTCGGCCTGGCGCTGGTGCAGCGGGTTTGCCAATGGCATGGCGGGCAGGTCCAGGTAGTCGATTCGGAGTGGGGTGGGGCGTCGTTTCGGATGAGTTGGGCGTATACCGAATAAGGCTTTTTGGGCGGAGATCAGGTACGGGAGGGCGATTGCAAAAAGCCGCAGACTGCTGTGCCGACAGTCACACCGCCCAAGTCATAGCTGGCACTCACGCCCAATTGCGTGCGCGATTTGATTTTTCCCAGGGCCTTGTCGGCGCCCTCAACAGGCACACTGAGCTGATGGACAGGCAAAGGTGTTTCGAGCGCATAAGCAGGTGCATCCATGGTTAGAAAATCAAGGGCTTATGGGGCGACTGCGTGCGTTTGAAGGCGTAGCCCGAGGCGCTGAGGCCGTTGACCTGGCGGCTGACGGTGTCGCCCAGGCCATAGCCGTTGCCGGCAAGCACGGCATGGGCGTGGTCCACGGGCAGCAGGATGTAATCGGTCAGCGGCTTGTCGTGCAGTTGGCCGCGAATCACCAGGAAGCCTTCTTCCAGGCGCACGCTGATGCCGCTGAGTGGCGCGTCGGGTTCGTGGGTGCTGAGCACTTGATAGGTGCCGACGGTGTCGGCCCAGGCCAGTGGCAGGGGCAGCGGGTCGATGCGTTCGCCCACGGCCACCCGCTGGCCGTGACTGCGCGCGGTGAGTATCTGCCGGCCTTGCACCGTCACCACGTCCAGTTGCACGCGGCCCAGCCCGCCGAGATCCTTGAGCCAGAACCCCAGGACTTTTTGCTGCGCGCGCAACCAGCCGTCTTCATCGCGCAGCAGTTCGAAGGTGTATCCGGCCAACTCGCCGGACAATCGCGTAGGGGTATCCCTGATCCGGAATACGCCCCAGGCCGTGGCGTAGAACCCGGCCAGGCGCTTACGGTCGATGGCGGCGGGCACCTGGCGCAACTTACCCCCGTGCTTGGGCGCCTGGCAGGCGTCGGCGCATACCGGCGCGCCGGTTTGCGCCTGGAGCATCAGGCGCAGGGTGTCGGTGCTCAGCGCGACCACCATGTCTTCGGCGTTGCTGTCGTTGGCCATGATGATCACTGCCAACTGCTGGTCCGGCAGCACCGTCACCTGCGCGGCAAAATCGTCGCCCCCGCCGCTGTGCTGGAACGTGCGTATGCCGGGGCTGACCGGCTTGTCGCCACAGGGCGAGAGAAACCAGCCCAGGCCCATCTGGCAATCGAAGTCCAGCACGTTGCCGATATTTTGTTGGGTAAACATCTGCTCGATGGAAGCGCGGTCCATTACGCGGGTGTCGTTGTAGAGGCCTTGGGCGAACAGCATCTGTACGTAGCGGCTGAGGTCCTTGGGGCTGGTCCACAAGCCGCTGGCGGCGAGGTCGCGCACCTGGGCATCGGTGCTCGCGCTGCCGTCCTGATAGCCGAGCGCGCGGTGGGGCATGTGCGCGCTGACGCCGACAAAACTCGATTGGTTCATCTTCAACGGCTTGAACAGGCTGTTTTGCAACTGGGTCTCGAATGCCTTGCCGCTACTGCGTTCGATAGCCGCACCCACCAGCGCATAGCCGAGATTCGAGTAGGCCACCTGCGAACCCGGCGGGGTGCTCAGCCACACGCCCGACATACGCATTGGCATCTGGCCCATGGCGAAGGTGTTGCGCAGGCCGCGCAGGTGTTCGCTGGGCAAGCCCGACTGATGACTGAGCAAGCGGCGCAGGGTGATGGCGCGGTCGGCGTCGGCCTGGTCGTCATGGAAGCGCGAGCGCACATAGAACTCGCGCAAGGTTTGCTGGATCGGTGCGTCAAGGGCCAGTTGCTGTTGTTCCACCAGTTGCAGCGCGGCGGTGGCGGTGAGGAGCTTGGAGATCGCGCCGGCGCGAAATGCCGTATTCGGCGTCACCGGTACGCCCCGGGCCTTGTCGGCCACGCCGAAACCACTGGCCCAGATCAACTCTTGGCCATTGACCAGGGCGATGGACAGCCCGGGCACCTGCTCCCGGGCCATCTCCCACGGAATGCGGGTTTGTAGATAGCGAATGATCGCGTTGTAGTCGCCGTTGGGGATCGGCGGCGGGGCAGGCGGTTGACCATGGCAACCGATACTGCCGAGCAGGCAGCCCAGCAGCGGAATACCGCGCAATGTGCGAAACATGAAGAGCACCCGGATGGTTGTTTGGATGCTCGAATGCTAGGGAAGGGCTGTCCGACAATCTTTGCAAGCTTTGTCGGAAAACTGTCAAAGACTGTTAACGCGCCAACCCCAACCGCTCATGCCACTGCGCAATCGATTCTTCCGGGTATTCATCGAACTGCAGGTCGCCCTTGCGCACGCTGACTTCGACCCAGGGCGCCTTGGAACCGAGCATCAGGTGCGTGTGCTGCGGCGGCACCGGCAACGGTGTGTCGATGGCCGAGGCAAACGGATGGATCAACTCCGGCCATTGCGGGCTGAACAGCCATAGCGCGCTGCCGCATTGTGAACAGAAATGCCGCTCGGCGCTGCTGGCATGGGCGCGGCTGGCGCCTTCGGGCTTGAGCCTGGCGTGGTAGATCGAGATCAGCTTGCGCCCGCGCACTTTCAGGCTGTTGCTGTCGCCCGCGAGGTTGATCGCGTAACCGCCGCCGCCCTGGGTCTTGCGGCAAATCGAGCAATAGCAGCGTTGGTAAGGGTAGGGGTGGGCGCTGGTCAGGCTGAACGTCACAGCACCGCAATGGCAGGAACCTTCGAGTTGCATGGGCAGTCTCCTCTGGCAAGGTGACTCTGGAGTCTAGGCGCTTTGCGGCATCAAGGTCGCGATCAGGGCACGAATGGTCCCCGGCAGCGCTTCCAGCTCGCGCACCAGGATACTGCGTTCGCGAATCGCCCACGGCTCATCCAGTTTCACCGCCACCAACTGCATGGTCCGGCTGTGCCGCACGGCGGCGGATTCCGGGATGATGCCAATGCCTACGCCCGCCTCGACCATCCGGCAGATCGCCTCGAAACTCGACATTTGGATGCGCAGCGACAACTGCTTGCCGACCCGCTCGACGTGCTCGCGCAGGAAGCTCAGCAAGGTGCTGCCTTCGTGCAGGCCGATATGCTGGTAGGCGAGGGTCTGTTCCAGCGTCACCGAGGGTTGGTCCGCCAAGGGGTGGCCCACGGGCACCATCAATACCAGTTTATCGGTGCTGAAGTGCAGCACCTGCAGGCCCGCGGCCTCCACGGGGCCGGCGATGATGCCCATGTCGCTGGTGCCATCGAGCACGCCGCGCACGATGTCGCGGGACAGGCGCTCCTGCAGGTCGACAGTGACACCGGGCCGCTGGGAGAGGAAACCGGCCAACACTTCGGGAAGAAACTCAGTGACCGCCGTGGTGTTGGCGAAGATGCGGATATGCCCGGCGGAGTCGACGCCGTATTGGGTGAACTCACTTTTCAGGTAGTCCACCTGGCGCATGATCAGCCGCGCATGGTGCAGCAGCCGCTCGCCTGCCGGGGTGATCTCCACGCCGCGGCTGTCGCGGTACAACAGACGTGTTTCCAACTGGCCTTCCAGGGCCTTGATGCGCGCACTCGCAGCCGCCGGCGAGAGGAAGGCGCGCTTGGCACCCTGGGTCAGGCTGGGTGATTCGGCGATATGGATAAACAGGCGCAGGTCGGCGAGATCGAAGTGCATGGCGGCTCCGGGGTGGACAGGGCTGTTCGGTGCAACGGCGGTGCGGGGCTTGCCTGCGCTGACAGTGTGCCGGCGATGAAAATGCCAACCAACCGAAGCAAGCCCGTTGCCCATCAATGCGTGGCGTTCAGCATAGCCGAACGCTGGCTTATTGAAATGCAAATTCTCAGAACGGTCGGGCGCTTGCATGATCCGGGGCACACATTCACAGCCCGAGGACCTGCACCCGATGAGCGCCACTGATTGGATCGGCCGAAGCGAAACTGCCCACGACCACCTGAGCCACAACCTGCTCACACGCATCGCCGCGACATTCGGCGAGCCCGTGCCCGAACACGGCGCGGCGGTGCCGCCGTTGTGGCAATGGTGTTTCTTCCAGGACCCGCTGCCGGAATCGGCCCTGGGCACCGACGGCCACCCGGCCCGTGGCGGCTTCCTGCCGCCGGCGGATAACCGCAATCGCATGTGGGCCGGTGGGCGTCTCGAGTTCCTGCATCCGCTGCGTGCGGGCGAGGCGGCCAGCCGTGTGTCGACCATCACCCAGGTCGAAGAAAAGACCGGCCGCACCGGTGCGTTGCTGTTTGTCACCGTGCGCCATGACTACACCCAGGACGGCCGCCTGGCGATCCGCGAAGAACAAGACATCGTCTACCGCGAACCGACCCCACCCAAGCCGGGCAACGGCGCTGCGCTGGCGGCGGGTGAGTGGTGCGAAGCGATCGAGCCGACGCCGACCCTGCTGTTCCGCTACAGCGCTGTGACTTTCAACGGCCACCGCATTCACTACGACTATCCCTACGTCACCGGCACGGAAGGCTATTCGGGCCTGGTGGTGCATGGGCCGTTGATCGCCACGTTGAGCCTGCGCGCCTTTTGTCGGGCCCATCCCCGCGCCACGGTGCGCCGTTTCGACTATCGCGGCGTGCGCCCGCTGATCGCTGCGCAACCGTTTGAAGTCGCCGGGCGTATCAGCCAAGCCGGCGTGGCAGAGCTGTGGGCCGGTAATCACGATGGCTTGGCCCAGCAGGCCCGTGTGCATTTCGAATAACACCAGAACAACAGGCGGAGAGCCGTTAATGAACCCGAATGACAATGAAGCACTCAATGCCATCCGCGCAGGCGTGCGCGCTTTGTGCGCCGAATTCGATGCGACGTACTGGCGTCGGATCGACGAAGAAAAAGCGTTCCCCGATGCCTTCGTCAAGGCCTTGACCGCCGCCGGCTGGCTGTCGGCGATGATCCCGGAAGAGTACGGCGGCTCCGGCCTCGGCCTGGCTGAAGCGTCGGTGATCCTTGAAGAGGTCAACCGTTGCGGCGGTAACTCCGGCACCGTCCACGGCCAGATGTACAACATGTTCACCCTGCTGCGCCACGGTAGCGCCGCGCAAAAACGCTTCTACCTGCCCAAGCTGGCCGGCGGCGAATTGCGACTGCAATCGATGGGCGTCACCGAGCCCAGCACCGGCACCGACACCACCAGGATCAAGACCACCGCGATCAAGCGCGGCGATAAGTACGTGATCAACGGCCAGAAAGTCTGGATCTCGCGGGTGCAGCATTCCGACCTGATGATCCTGCTGGCGCGCACCACGCCGCTGGCCGACGTGAAGAAAAAGTCCGAAGGCATGTCGATCTTCCTCGTGGACCTGCGCGAGGCGATCGGCAACGGCCTGACCGTGCAACCCATCGCCAACATGGTCAACCACGAAACCAACGAGCTGTTCTTCGACAACCTCGAACTGCCTCTGGACAGCCTGATCGGCGAAGAGGGCAAGGGCTTCAAGTACATCCTCGACGGCCTGAATGCCGAGCGCACCCTGATCGCCGCCGAGTGCATCGGCGATGGCCGCTGGTTTATCGAAAAGGCCAGCGCCTATGCCCGCGACCGTGTGGTGTTCGGCCGGCCCATCGGGCAGAACCAGGGCGTGCAGTTTCCGATTGCCGAAGCGCATATCGAAATCGAAGCGGCCGACCTGATGCGCTGGCGTGCCTGCGAGGAATACGACCGTGGCGCGCCTGCCGGGGCCAGCGCGAACATGGCCAAGTACCTGGCGGCCAAGGCGTCCTGGGAGGCGGCCAATGCGTGCCTGCAAACCCACGGCGGCTTTGGTTTTGCCTGCGAGTACGACGTGGAGCGCAAATTCCGCGAGACCCGCCTGTACCAGGTGGCGCCGATCTCCACCAACCTGATCCTGTCCTACGTGGCCGAGCACTTGCTCGAGCTGCCACGCAGTTTCTGAGCGCCTGAACATGAGCCATACCCAAGCCCTGTGTCGGTTCCTCGCCGAATTGACCTATGCGCAGTTGCCCGAACCGGTGCTGGCGCGCACCGAAGACCTTTTTCTCGATTGGCTGGCGTCGGCGCTCGCCAGCCAGGGCGCGCACCCGATCCCGCTGTTTGAACGCTACGCGCAGAAAATGGGGCCGAGCAGCGGCCCGGCGCAGGTGATCGTCAATGGCCGCAGCAGCAGCGCGTATTTCGCCGCGTTGGTCAACGGCGCCTCGTCGCACCTGGTGGAGCAGGATGACCTGCACAACAGCTCGGTGCTGCACCCGGCGACGGTGGTCTTTCCCGCAGCCCTGGCGGCGGCCCAGGACCTCGGCAAATCCGGCCGCGAACTGCTGCTGGCCGCGGTGGCCGGTTATGAAGCCGGAATTCGCATCGGCGAATTCATGGGCCGCTCCCACTACCGCATCTTCCACACCACCGCGACCGTCGGCACCTTGGCGGCGGCGGTGGCCGTGGGCAAATTGCTGGGGTTCGATCAGGAGCAATTCATCAACCTGCTCGGCAGCGCCGGCACCCAGGCTGCCGGGCTGTGGGAGTTTTTGCGCGATGCCGCCGACTCCAAGCAATTGCACACGGCCAAGGCGGCGGCGGATGGCTTGCTCGCCGCGTACCTGACGGCGGACGGGCTGACCGGCGCGCGCAATATCCTCGAAGGCGACCAGGGCCTGGCGGCCGGGATGTCCAGCGATGCCGAACCGCACAAGCTGTCCGCCGACCTCGGCCGGCGCTGGGCGCTGCTGGAAACCTCGTTCAAGGTCCATGCCTCGTGTCGCCACACCCATCCTGCCGCCGATGCGCTGCTGCAGTTGATGCAGCGTGAAGGCCTCGATGCCGCCGCGATCGCCAAGGTGCAGACCCGCGTGCATCAGGGCGCCATCGATGTGCTGGGGCGCGTCACTACGCCGGCCAGCGTTCACCAGGCCAAGTTTTCCATGGGCACCGTGCTGGGCCTGATCGCCGTGCATGGCAAGGCCGGGCTGGTTGAGTTCCACACGTTGGCACTGAGCGATCCCGCCGTCTCGGCCTTTCGCGACAAGGTCAGCATGACCCTTGATCGCGAAGTCGACGACGCCTATCCGCAGCGTTGGCTGGGCCGCGTCACCGTCACCACCGAGGATGGCCGCACGCTGCACGGCGCTATCGACGAGCCCAAGGGCGACCCCGGCAACAGCCTGAGCCGCGCCGAGCTGGCGGATAAATTCCAGCGCCTCAGCCAGTTCAGCGGCGCACGCACCCCGGCCGAGGCCGACGCGTTGATCGCCAAGGTCTGGCAGCTGCGCAACACCCCGTGCATGGCCCATTGGCTTTGAGGAATCGTCATGACTGCTAATCAACGACCGCTGGACGGTATCACCGTTGTCAGCCTGGAACATGCGATCGCCGCACCCTTTTGCACACGCCAATTGGCCGATCTCGGCGCGCGTGTGATCAAGATCGAACGCCCCGGCAGCGGTGACTTCGCCCGTGGCTATGACGAACGCGTGCGCGGCCTGGCGTCGCATTTCGTGTGGACCAACCGCTCCAAGGAAAGCCTGACCCTGGACCTCAAGCAAGACGCGGCGGGCGCCATTCTCGACAGCTTGCTCGCCGACGCCGATGTACTGGTGCAGAACCTCGCACCCGGTGCGGCGGCGCGCATGGGCCTGTCGTTCGAGACGCTGCATGCGCGCTTCCCGCGCTTGATCGTCTGCGATATTTCCGGCTATGGCGAAGGCGGGCCCTACGCGCAAAAGAAGGCTTATGACCTGTTGATCCAGAGCGAGGGCGGCTTTCTGTCGGTGACCGGCGGGCCCGCTGACGACCAGATGGCCAAGGCCGGTTGCTCCATCGCCGACATCGCCGCCGGCATGTACGCCTACAGCGGCATCCTCTCGGCGCTGTTGTTGCGCGGCAAGACCGGCGAGGGCAGCCGTATCGACGTGAGCATGCTGGAAAGCCTGGTGGAGTGGATGGGCTACCCGATGTACTACGCCTTCGACGGAGCACCGCCACCGCCGCGTGCCGGAGCGGCGCATTCGACGATTTATCCCTACGGACCGTTTCCCACCGGCGACGGCGGTACGGTGATGCTCGGCTTGCAGAACGAGCGCGAATGGGCGGCGTTCTGCGACAAGGTGCTGCTCACCCCGGCGTTGGCCACGGACGAGCGCTTCTGCGCCAACTTCAAGCGCTCGGCCAACCGCGAGGCGCTGCGCCGGATCATCGTCGACAGCTTCGCCCGACTCGACGCCGAGGCCGTCATCCAGCGCCTGGAACATGCGCAGATCGCCAGTGCCCGCGTCAACGATATGCACGGCGTGTGGGACCACCCGCAACTCAAGGCACGTGACAGCTGGCGCGAAGTCGCGAGCCCGGCCGGTCCGCTGCCAGCGCTGTTGCCGCCAGCGCGTAATACGGCATTCAGCCCGCGCATGGATGCGGTGCCTGCGTTAGGCCAGCACAGCCAGGGCATTCTCGATCAGCTCGGTTATTCGGGCGAAACCATCGACGACCTGCGCGCGCGCGGCGTTATCTGACAAGGAGTGTGATGATGCCAACGCCTGTAGTCCGTTCAGCCCTGTTCGTTCCCGGCAGCCGCCCGGAGCGGTTTTCCAAAGCGCTGGCCAGCGGTGCCGACGCGGTGATTGTGGATTTTGAAGACGCGGTGGAAGAGCCGCTCAAGCGGCAGGCGCGGGAGAACCTTGGCGCGTTTTTGCGCGCCCACCCCGACGCCCGGGTGTGGGTGCGGATCAACGCGCCAGAGCACGCCGAACACGCTGACGATGTGGCGTTCTGCAGCGCCCATGCAAACGTGGCGGGCGTGCTGCTGCCGAAAGTCGAAAGTGCCGCCCAGGTCGCGGTGGTGGCCGCCGCCGGCAAACGGATCTGGCCGATTATCGAAAGCGCCAAGGGCCTGCTGGCGGTGGCCGCGATTGCCCATGCGCGGCAGGTGGAGCGCCTGTCGTTCGGCGGCCTGGACCTGGCGCTCGACTTGAATCTGAGCAGCCCTTCGCCAGCGGCTGACTTTGCCCTGGACCAGGCGCGCCTGGCGCTGATCGTGCATTCCCGCGCCGCCGGCCTGGTGGCCCCGCTGGACGGCGTCCACCCGGCCATCGACGACCCCGAAGGCCTGCGCCGCTCGATCCGGCATGCCTATGAAATGGGTTTTGCCGGCGCGCTGTGCATCCATCCCCGGCAGGTGGCGGTGATCCATGCGGCCTTGGCTCCGAGCGCCGCAGACTTGGCCTGGGCCAAGCGCGTGGTGGCGGGCGGAGCCCACGGGGCCGGCGCGTATCAGATCGATGGGCAGATGGTGGATGCCCCGGTTCTGTTGCGCGCACAACGGCTGCTCGCCGCCCGGCGCTGACGGGCGCAGCCGAAGCCAGAGGCGAGAGAGGATCTGCATTTTCGTTCAGGTTGGCGTTCATCTAAGCCGAACGCAGGTATCAAAAACTCGAAATTCACTACACGCGCCATATCAGGCACCTTGCCCTACAACACAACAATAAGAAGGTGATTTCCCATGCTCAAGCTCTCCCGGGCGCTGTTCTGCGCCGCCACCTTGTTCGTCGCGGGCCTGGCCCAGGCGGCGGACCCGATTGTGATCAAGTTCGCCCATGTGGTTGCCGAAAACACGCCCAAAGGCCAGGGCGCATTGCTGTTCAAGAAACTTGCCGAAGAACGCCTGCCGGGCGTGGTCAAGGTCGAGGTGTACCCGAACTCGTCGCTGTTCGGCGATGGCAAGGAAATGGAAGCGCTGCTGTTGGGCGATGTGCAGATGCTCGCGCCGTCCCTGGCCAAGTTCGAGCAATACACCAGACAGGTGCAGATCTATGACCTGCCGTTCCTGTTCAACGACCTGGCCGCCGTCGACCGCTTCCAGGCCGCCCAAGGCAAGCAGTTACTGACCTCGATGCAGAACAAGAACATCCTCGGCCTGGCCTATTGGCACAACGGTCTCAAGCAGTTGTCGGCCAACAAAGCCCTGCACGAACCCAAGGACGCCCGTGGCCTGAAGTTCCGCGTGCAAGCCTCCAGCGTGCTTGAAGAACAGTTCAAGGCGATCCGCGCCAACCCGCGCAAGATGAGCTTTGCCGAGGTCTACCAGGGCTTGCAGACCGGTACGGTCAACGGCACCGAAAACACCTGGTCGAACTATGAAAGCCAGAAGGTCAACGAGGTGCAGAAGTACTTCACCGAGTCCAACCATGGCCTGATCGACTACATGGTGATCACCAACGCGAAGTTCTGGAACGGCCTGCCAGCGGATGTGCGCAGCACCCTGGAGCAGATCATGGCCGAGGTCACCGTTGAGGTGAACAAGCAGGCCGAGGCGCTGAACCAGTCGGCCAAACAGAAGATCGTCGACGCCAAGACCAGCGAAATCATCGAACTGACCCCCGCGCAACGCCAGCAATGGCGCGAAGCCATGCGCCCGGTCTGGCAGATGTTCGAAGGCGAGATCGGGGCTGACCTGATCAAGGCGGCGGATGCGTCCAACCTGTAATGCCGGGGCATACCGAGATCCCTCCCACAGGTTGATCCGGTTTCCACTCTGAAACCTATTCCCGCTTCGCGAGGTTTTGCCATGCAAACGCTCAGGCGCGTCTGGGAGCACCTGGAGGAAGGCGTCATTGCCTTCCTGCTGGCCGCCATGACCCTGGTGACATTCGTCTACGTCATGCTCAACAACATCTACACGCTGTTCTTTGCCCTGTCCGACAAGTGGGCCTGGAGCAGCCATTTTTTCAACGCCCTGGGCGACGGCAGCATGACCTGGGCCCAGGACATGACCTGGAGCGTGGCGCTGACCAAGGCCATGTTCGGCTGGCTGATTTTCTTCGGCATTTCCTACGGCGTGCGTACCGCCGGCCACCTTGGGGTGGATGCGCTGGTCAAGCTGACCGGACGCCGGGTGCAGCGCTTGCTTGGGATGCTTGCCTGCCTGTGCTGCCTGGCCTATGCCGGGCTGTTCATGGTCGCCAGTTACAGGTGGGTGAGTGCGGTGATGACAGCACACATCGGCGCCGAAGACCTCGACCAGTTCGGCATCGATGTCGGCGACATCGTGCTCATCGTGCCGGTCGGTTTTGCTCTGGTGTTTATCCGCTACCTGGAAATTTTCTATCGCCTGTTCACCCACCGCCAGGTCGGGTTGGGGCTGGCCGACGAGGCCGGTGAGGCGAGCAAATTGGCCGGCGGCCATGAGGAGCGTCACTGATGGCCGTGCTCTGTCTGTTTCTGCTGTTGTTTGTGTTCATGTTCCTCGGTGTGCCCGTCGCGATTTCCCTCGGATTGTCCGGCGCGGTGTCGATCCTGATGTTCAGCCAGGACTCGGTGAGTTCCCTGGCGATCAAGCTGTTCGAAACCTCGGATGCCTATACCTTCCTGGCGATTCCGTTCTTCCTGCTGTCCGGTGCGTTCATGACCACCGGCGGCGTGGCGCAGCGGCTGATCGACTTCGCCAATGCGTGTGTCGGGCATATCCGTGGCGGCCTGGCGATTGCGGCGGTGTTGGCGTGCATGTTGTTTGCCGCGCTGTCCGGTTCGTCACCGGCCACCGTGGCGGCCGTCGGTTCGATTGCGGTGGCCGGGATGGTGCGCTCCGGTTACCCGAAGGCGTTCGGCGCGGGCATCATCTGCAACGCCGGCACCCTGGGCATCCTGATTCCGCCGTCGATCGTGATGGTGGTGTATTCGGCCGCCACGGAAACGTCGGTCGGCAAGTTGTTCATGGCCGGGGTGATCCCGGGGCTGCTGCTGGGCCTGATGCTGATGGTCGCGATCTATATTGTGGCGCGCATCAAGAAGCTGCCGGCGCAGCCACGGGCGAGCTTTCGCGAGTGGCTGGCCTGCGCGCGCCGCGCATTCTGGGGCTTGCTGCTGCTGGTGATCATCCTCGGTGGCATCTACAGCGGGATGTTCACCCCGACCGAAGCTGCGGCGGTGGCAGCGGTGTACTCGGCGTTTGTCGCGCTGTTCGTCTACAAGGACATGAGTTTGCGCGACTGTCCCAAGGTGCTGCTGGAGTCCGGGCGGCTGGCGATCATGCTGATGTTTATCATCGCCAATGCGATGCTCTTCGCCCATGTGTTGACCACCGAACAGATCCCCCAGGAAATCACCGCCTGGGTGCTGTCCGAAGGGCTCACGCCGATCGGCTTCCTGATCATGGTCAACGTGGTCTTGCTGATCGCCGGCAGTTTCATGGAACCGTCGGCGATCGTGTTGATCCTGGCGCCGATCTTCTTCCCGATCGCGATGAAGCTGGGCATCGATCCGATTCACTTGGGGATCGTGATGGTGGTGAATATGGAAATCGGCCTGGTCCACCCGCCGGTGGGCTTGAACCTGTTCGTGACCTCGGCGGTGACCGGCTTGACGCTGGGGCAGACCATTCGTGCGGCGATGCCGTGGCTGATGATCCTGTTGGTGTTCCTGATCATGGTCACCTACCTGCCGTTCATCTCGCTGGCGCTGCCGCACTGGCTGGGGATGTAGACCTCACGATGTGGGAGCCTGGCTCCCACCTTGCTCAGTGATCCAGCGCGCTCAGGATCGCATGGGCGACCTTGACCCGCTCGGCATTCGGATAGTTCTTGTTCGCCAGGATCACCACGCCCATGTCCTTGCTTGGCACATACGCCACATACGCGCCAAAGCCTGCGGTTGAGCCGGTTTTGTTGTACAGCACGTTGGCCGGTTGCGCTTGCGGCGTCGCCAGCCAATCGGGACGGTGAGGTTCCATGGCCATCGGTGTCGAGTTGCCGTCAATCAGCGCTTGCAGGGCAATGGGGTAGGGGTAGTACTCCCAGCCCAGGCCCTGGGTCATGCCGTTCACGCGGTAATAACCAGCGTGGGTACTGGCGATGGCTTGTTGCAGCGGCTTTTCCAGGGTTTGCGGGTGCAGGTTGGCGATCACATAGCGCGCCAGGTCGTGGGTGCTGGTCTTGATGCCGTAGGCTTCGTTGTCCAGTGCGCCAGGGCTTACACGGACGGGTTTCTGCTGCTTGTCGTAGCCTTGGGCGTACTCGCCGGATTGCGCGGTGGGCACGCTGAGGTGGGTGTTGCTCAACCCCAGCCTGGGCAGCAGGGTGTGCTCCATGGCGACATTGAACGGCTGGCCCAGGCTTCGCGCCGCGAGGTAGCCAAACAGGCCGATGCTCGGGTTGGAATAGAGACGTTGCGCGCCCGGGGCGTAGCTGGGTTTCCAGCGCTGGAAGTAGCCGAGCATGGCGTCGGCGTTGTCGGCGGCATCCGGAAACTGCAGCGGCAGGCCGCCGGGGGTGTAGGTCGCCAGTTGCAGCAGGCTGATGCGGTCAAAGGCGCTGCCGGCCAACGCAGGCCAGTATTGGCTGGCCTTGTCCGACAGCGTGAGCTTGCCGATGGCCTGGGCGTAACCGCCCAGGGTTGCGGTGAAGGTTTTGCTCACTGAGCCGATTTCGAACAAGGTGTTTTGGTTGACCGGTTGCTGCGTTTCTTTCGATGCCATGCCGTAGTTAAAGTATTGCACCTTGCCGTTCTGCACCACCGCCACCGCCAGGCCGGGAATGGCCTGCTGCTGCATCAGCGGCTTGACGCTGGCGTCTACCACGGCCTGTAGGTCGGTGGCGGCCAGGCACTGGCCGGCGCCGAGAAACATTGCCAGCGCCGTTAAATGACGCACTCCAAATACCGCTTGTTGGGGCATGATATCGCTTCCATGAGTATGATCGATTGAATGAACAGCCTGCGCGGGCGTGCCAAAGGTAGACAGTTCGCCGGGCCTGGGCAAACGATGATATTTCGCACCAGCCATTAGAAAAATTAGGGGCAAGCATGCTGCGTTCCCATCTGCCTCTCAATGCCCTGCGCGCATTCGAGGCCTCCGCCCGGCACCTGAGTTTTACGCGGGCCGCCATTGAGTTGTGTGTCACCCAGGCGGCGGTCAGCCACCAGGTCAAGAGCCTGGAGGCGCAACTGAACGTCACCCTGTTCAAACGCCTGCCGCGTGGCCTGATGCTGACCCGCGAAGGCGAGACGTTGTTGCCGGTGCTGCGCGAGTCCTTCGACCGCATTGCCCACACCCTGGGCCAGTTCGAAGGCGGGCACTACCGCGAAGTGCTCAGCGTCGGTGCGGTCGGCACTTTTGCGGTGGGCTGGCTGCTGCCGCGCCTGGCGGACTTCCAGCGCCGCTACCCGTTTATCGACCTGCGCCTGTCGACGCACAACAACCGTGTCGATGTCGCCGCCGAAGGCCTGGATTACGCGATCCGTTTCGGCGCCGGGGCCTGGCATGGCACCGACGCCTGCCCATTGTTCGAAGCGCCGCTGACGGTGCTTTGCGTGCCGTCAATCGCCGAGCAGTTACACACGCCAGCCGAGCTGTTGAAGCACACGGTGCTGCGCTCCTATCGCGCCGATGAGTGGAACCTGTGGTTCCAGGCCGCCGGGCTGCCTGCCGACACCCTGGTGCCGCGCAGCATCGTGTTTGACTCATCGTTGGCGATGATGGAAGCAGCGTTGCAGGGTGTCGGTGTGGCGTTGGCCCCTGCGCTGATGTTCTCGCGACAACTGGAAAGTGATGCGATCCGCCAGCCCTTCAACGTGGGCATCAGCACCGGCAGCTATTGGTTGACGCGCCTGCAGTCACGCGCCGAAACCTCGGCGATGCTGGCGTTCAAGGCCTGGCTGACGGTGATGGCGGCGCAGGGCTGAAATTTTCATCAAGAAGCAAAATGAAACATTTGTCGGCGGCTAACCTCTACACATTCAGAGGCGGTCAGGCCAGGTATTTGTTGAACCACCCCAGCGTGCGCTGCCACGCCAGGTTCGCCGCCGCCTCGTCATAACGCGGCGTCGAGTCGTTGTGAAAACCGTGGTTGGCGCCCTTGTAGATATACGCTTCATAGGTAGTGCCCGCGGCCTTCAGGGCCTTTTCATAGGCCGGCCAGCCTTCGTTGATCCGCGTATCCAGTTCGCCGTAATGCAGCATGATCGGTGCCTTGATGCGCGGCACGTCCTTGGCCTCTGGCTGCCGCCCGTAAAATGACACGGCAGCGCCCAGTTCCGGGTAGGCCACGGCTGCAGCATTGACCACGCCGCCGCCATAGCAGAAGCCGGTAATCCCGACTTTGCCGGTGCTGTTGTCGTGGTGCATCAGCCACTCGATGGCGGCGAAGAAGTCGTTCATCAGCTTGGCCGGGTCGACTTTTTGTTGCAGCGCTACGCCTTTTTCATCGTTGCCGGGGTAGCCTCCCACGGATGTCAGGCCATCCGGCGCGAGGGCGATAAAGCCGGCCTTGGCCAGGCGCCGGGCGACGTCTTCGATATACGGGTTGAGGCCGCGGTTTTCATGCACCACGACCACGGCGGGGATTTTGCCGGTGGCCTTGGCCGGGCGCACCAGATAGCCGCGCACCGTGCCGTTGCCCTTGGGCGAAGGGTAGGTGATGTAGTCCGCGACGATGTCCGGGTCGGTGAATTTCACTTGCTCGGCCAGCGCATAGTTGGGGCTCAGGGCGGCGAGCAGCGCCGACGCGGTGAGCCCGCCGAAGGTGAACAGTGCGGCGCGGTCGAGAAACTCGCGGCGGTTGATCTTGCCGTGGGCGTAGCCGTCGTAGAGCTCCAGCAGTTCGGGGGCGAAGTCTTTCGCGGTGAGACGAGTCATCGGTGCAGTCCTCGATTAGCGGTGCCAGTCAATGTAGACCAGGATCACGCGTTGCGAGCGTGGGCGGCGGCGGCCAGTTGCCCGGTATCGACGCGCACAAACACCGAATCGCCGATCGCCGTGAGCACATCGCCGGCGTATACCTCGCAGACCACGCGGCTTTTACGCCCCACATCGCCCTCGACCCGGGCACGCAAGGTCAGCGTGACACCCAGGGGCGTGGGCTTGATGAATTTGATCCCGAGATGCCCGGTCACGCAGTCGATACGCGGCAGGCTGCCGGGTTCGCGTTGTTCGGCGCGGTAGTGGTAGGCCATGGCGGTCCAGTTCGAGTGGCAGTCCACCAGCATGGCGATCAGGCCGCCGTAGACCCGATCCGGCCAGCCGCTGTATTTCGCTTCCGGTTGGTGCTCGGCGACCACGTGAATGCCGTCGGCGTCCCAGCGGCTCTTGATATGCAGGCCATGGGGGTTGCTGCCGCCGCAGCCGTAGCAGATGCCTTCGGGGGCGGTGGTGTCTTGCAGTGACGGGGTGTGCATGCCAAGTCCTTATTATTCTGGGAGGGGGCTGTCCTGTTTAACAGGACGCGCGCCGGATGGGAATAATGCCATCGCCGCAGACGCTAGCGCGCAAACCGCTTGGCCCCGGCCACACAGCCGATCACCGCGACTGTCACCAGCACCATGCCCAGGCTGACCTGCTCATGCAGCAGGCCCGCCGCCAGCGCCAGGCCGAAGAACGGTTGCAGCAACTGCAACTGGCCGACCGCGGCGATGCCGCCCTGGGCCAGCCCGCGGTACCAGAACACAAACCCGATCAACATGCTGAACAGCGCCACATAGCCCAGGCTCAGCCACGCCGGCAGGCTGATGCCGGTGAAGGTCGGCGGCGCGAGCATCAGGCTCAATGGCAGCGTCACCGGCAACGACACCACCAGCGCCCAACAGATCACTTGCCAGCCGCCCAGGCTGCGCGACAGCTTGGCGCCCTCGGCGTAACCCAGGCCGCACACCAGCACCGCCAACAGCATCAGCAGGTCGCCGGCCGGGGCGGCGCTCAGGCCCTGGGCGACGGCATACCCCATCACCAGCGCGCTGCCCAGGATCGAAAACAACCAGAACACCGGGCGTGGCCGCTCACCGCCGCGCAGTACGCCAAAGAGCGCCGTGGCCAGCGGCAACAGGCCGATAAACACGATGGAGTGCGCGGACGTCACGTATTGCAGGGCCAGCGCCGTCAGCAAGGGGAAGCCGATGACCACGCCGAGGGCGACGATGACCAGGGGCAGCCATTGCGCGCGTGTTGGGCGTTTTTCCTTGAAAAAAGCCAACAGGCACAACGCCAACACGCCGGCCAGGGTGGCGCGCAGCAGGGTGAGGAACACCGGTTCGAATTCCATCACCGCCAGGCGCGTCGCCGGCAACGAACCGCTGAAAATCACCACGCCGATAAAGCCATTGATCCAACCCTGGGTGCTGTTGGCCAGGGGATTGAACGGTGAGGTCTGTTCCATGAAGGGGGCCCGAAAAAAGGAGAGGTTGCGTGCGGGCCATGCTAGGCAGGAAGATTAAGACAATCAAAAAATTGTCATGGATACATCGCCCATGCCCCGCGCCCGTTACAAAAACCTGGTCGACACCTTCGCCGAGGACATCCGCAGCGGCAGGCTGTCGCCCGGCGAGCGTCTGCCCACCCATCGCCAATTGGCCGCGCGCCACGGCCTCGCGCTGGTCACCGCGAGCCGCGTGTACAGCGAGCTGGCGGCGATGGGCCTGGTCAGCGGTGAAACCGGTCGCGGCACCTTCGTGCGCGAGATCTCGCTGCCGCCGGGGCAGGGCAGTGGGCAGATGAATGTGGCGCCGGGCATGCTGGATCTGAATTTCAACTACCCGTCATTGCCGGGCCAGGCCGAGCTGCTGCGCACGGCATTGCGTCAACTGGCGCTGTCGGGCGATCTGCAAGCGTTACTGCGTTACCAGCCCCACGCCGGGCGCCAGCATGAACGCGCGGCGGTGGCGCGCCATCTGCTGAGTCGAGGGCTGACGGTCGAGGCCGATCAGGTGCTGCTGGTCAGCGGCGCGCAACATGGGTTGGCCGTGACGCTGATGGCGCTGCTCAAACCGGGGGATGTGATTGCCGTCGACGCGCTGACCTATTCAGGCTTCAAGGTGCTGGCCGAGACCCTGCACCTGGAAATGCTGGCGATCCCGCTCACCGCCAGCGGCCCCGACCTCGATCATCTGCACAGCCTGTGTCGCAAGCATCCGGTCCGCGCGGTGTATAGCATGCCGACCGTGCATAACCCGCTGGGTTGGGTGATGAGCCTGGAGCAACGCGAACACCTGGTAGCCATCGCCCGTCAGCACAACCTGATGATCATCGAGGACGCGGCCTACGCATTTCTGGCAGAACACGCGCCACCACCGTTGGCGACCCTCGCGCCGGAACGCACGGTGTATGTCGGCGGCTTTTCGAAAAGCGTCGCCACCGGCCTGCGGGTCGGCTTTGTGTCAGCCCCGGCGGCGTGGGTGAAGGCCCTGGAACGCAGCATCATGGCCACGACTTGGAATGTGCCGGGGGTAATGAGCGCGATTGCCGTGGCCTGGCTCGACGACGGCACGGTGGCTCAACTGGAAGCACAGAAACGCCAGGATGCCCGGGCGCGCCAGGCATTGGCGGCACAGGTGCTGAAGGGGCTGACGTACATCAGCCATCCTTCGTCGTATTTTCTCTGGTTGCCCCTGGCGGAAGAGGCCCGCGCCGATCAGATCGCCATGACCTTGCAGCGCGAAAATATCGCCGTGTCCACCGCCGAACCGTTTGCCGTATCCGCCCATGTACCGCATGCGCTGCGCCTGGCGTTGGGCTCGGTGGACATGACGGCGCTGCGCGAGGCCTTACTGGCGGTACGCAAGGTGGTGGCGTGGTGAGCCGGGCTTAGGCGGCTCACCATGCGTGCTGACGCTATCCGGCACTTCCTGCTTAAGTGGCACATCGCTATGCTACGGCGAAAACAACAAACCGCCTTGTGAGAAAAAATGGAATTTAATTGGCACAGCGACCCCATCACCCGCAGCACCCCGATCACCCCGCGCTACAAAAACACCCAGAACGTGCGCCGTTTCATGCTTGAACACTGCGGCCCGGGGTTTAAGTTCGACCGCGCATTCATGGCCTGGATTCGCAACGACACGGCCAAAACCCTGGGCGATATGGTGGATGAGTGGCAGCGTCGAAACGCCGGCTTATGATTACTCAAGGCATGGTGGCACTGGTTAACTACGGCATCCATTTGACGCCAGGCCTGCTGCTGTTCGGCGCGTGGTTCGCGCTCACACCCAGGTCGATGACGGCGATCCGCATCCTGATTCTGTTGGCGGCGTTTGTGCTGATGCGCGATGCGATGACGCCGTTGCGCATGTGGGCGCTCAGTGACGATGTGCAGATAGCATTCACCGCCAACACCTTTGTGCTGGCGGCGCTGGGCGGTCTATCGCTGTTGCTGGTTGCCGGGCTCGCGTGGGTGGCGCCGGACTTGTCGCGGCTGGTCTTGTGGTCCAAGGGCAATTGCGCCGTCGGACTGGCGAGGGGCCTGGCGGTGGGCTGCCTGATCGGCGTACCGCTGCGGCTTTACCAGGGCGTGGATACGCAAGCGATCCACGACTACTGGGTGTGGTTGCCAGGCATGGTGGTATTGGCCTATGGCGCCAATGCGTTGGAAGAGGTGTTGTTTCGCGGTTATCTGCAGGGCTATCTGGAGCAACAACTGACGCCACTGCGGGCGGCCTTGATCAGCGGCGTGGCGTTCGCGGCCTGCCATGCGTTCCTGGCCCTGAGCATCACTCAATTGGGCTGGCCGGTGTTGCTGTTTACCCTGATCGAAGGGCTGGCCTGCGCGTTGTTGCGCATGCGTCATGGTGTGTTGGCCGCGACGCTCGCCCATGGCACGGCGATCCTGTTGATTGCCGTGCCTCTGGTTGCCTGAGTGAGCAGCGCAACCAGGTGGGAGCGGTGGCTCCCACCTTTGGACCGCGCGTCAGCGTGGCGTGAGCGCCGGCGTGCGCGGCGGAATCAGGCGTTTGCTGCCGGTGGCTTCATACGCTGACGCCAGCTGCAGCAACCTGGAGTCATCATAGGCGCGCCCGGCAAAGGTCAGCCCGACCGGCATGCCGATATCCGCCATCACGCCCATCGGCACGGTAACGGTCGGCACGCCCAAGTGGCGGATGGCAAGGTTGCCGTTGGCCACCCACACGCCATTGCTCCAGGCGATGTCGGCGGACGCTTCGTTCACATCGGCATCGGCAGGGCCGACGTCGGCGACGGTGGGGAAGATCACGGCATCGAGGCCGAGCTTATCCATCCAGTCTTCGAGGTCGATGCGCCGGGTCTGTTCGAGGCCGCGCAGGCCGTCGGGCAGGGTGCTGATCTGGTTCCACGGGGTGATCCCGCGTTGGGCCATCCGCACGTATTCGTCCATGCCGGCGGCCAGTTCGTCTTCACGGTTGGGCAAGGTGCCGGGGTCATGGGGGAAAATCTTCGGCCCGTCGACATCCGCCAGGCGGTTCAGGTTCGGGTCGTTATTGGCGCGCAGGAAGTCATCGAAGGCCCACGCGGACAGTTCCCACAACTCATCGTGGAGGAACTCCTTGGACACCAGGCCACGGGTAAACACCGTCGGTGCGCCCGGGCGGTCGCCTTCGCAGTTGGACACCAGGGGGAAGTCCACTTCGATGACTTCGGCGCCGGCCGCCTCGAGGGCCTGGCGCGCGGCTTGCCACAGGGCGATGACGCTGGCGCGGGTGATGATCTTTTGCCCGGTCGGGCCACCGATGCCGGGTTTCTCACTGGTGCCGGCGTCGGGGTCGGCGTTGATGTACATGCGCGGTACGCCAAAGCGTTTGCCGGCGAGGGATGCGGCGGTCGCGGCCAGTTCAGCGTAAGCCGCCGGGCGCACCGAAGCGACGCTGGGGATGGGCACCCAAGGTTGCAGGCGCCACAGGTCGCCGCGGGTGTCGGGGTCTTCGGCGACCACCACGTCGAGTACTTCCAGCAGGTCGGCCATGGTGCGCGCATAAGGCACCACCACGTCCATGGTGGGGGTCAGCGGCCAGTTGCCGCGCACCGAAATCACCCCACGGGACGGGGTATAGGCACACAGGCCGTTGTTGGACGCCGGGCCGCGCCCGCTCGACCAGGTTTCTTCCGCCAGGCCGAATGCCGCGAAGCTCGCGGCAGTTGCGGTGCCGGCGCCGTTGGACGAGCCGGAGGCAAACGGTGCCGTCAGGTAGGCGGCGTTATACGGGCTTTCCGCGCGGCCATACACGCCACGCTGCATGCCGCCATTGGCCATCGGCGGCATGTTGGTCTTGCCCAGGCAGATGGCACCACCGGCCCGCAGCCGTTCGATGCTGAAGGCGTCGCGCTGGGCAACCAGTTTGGCGAACGCCGGGCTGCCGGACGCCGCCGTGAGGCCCTTGACCAGGTAACTGTCCTTGGCGGTATAGGGAATGCCGTCGAGCGGTCCCAGCGTTGCGCCCTTGGCCCGGCGTGCATCGGACGCCTCGGCTTCGTCCAGGGCTGCGGGGTTGCGCACCACCACGGCATTCAGCGCGGTCGCGGTCTGCGCGCCGTTGTAGGCGTCGATCCGCGCCAGATAAGCCTGGACCAGTTCGACGGCCGTGGTCTGGCCGGACTCAAGCGCCGCGCGCAATTGGGCAATGGAGACTTCGGTAACTTGCATCAGGTTTTTTTCGCCGCCTTCAAGTGGGGGTATAGCGGCAGTCTACGGACAGATATTTCACAAAACCAGCGCCGCATGACCTTCGAAAGCGCTGCGCATGACCTGCCATGTGAAGTCGTCGGCGGGAATCAGATGCTCGATCCGCAGCGAGGTGAGGGTAATGTCCTGGGGCATGCCGAAGGTGGTGAAGGTCGATAGAAAGTTCAGCTCGCCCTGGGTCGAGCGCACGCGGGTCAACACCAGTGGCGGCATGTCGCTGGGCAGTTCGGTGTGGGCGGGCACCGGCAGGCTGGCCAGCAGCGCCGCCAACGATGGGTTGGTCAAGGCCTCGCGGGTTGCCCGTTGCCAGGCGAGGGTGCGGATCTCTTCGGCGTTGATCAGGTGATCGCCCAGGCCGCCCGATTGCAGCAGGGTGCTCAGCAGGTTCACGCCATCGGCGGCGCCCGGGTCGATCCCGACCAAGCCAAAGAGCACGGCAGTGCTGGTGTTGGCCGCCAGCACCTGCCACTCACTGCCGAGCAGAATCGCCGGGGCGGGGTTGTTGGCGTGCAGCACATGGCTGACCGCTTCGCGAATGGCCGCCATGGCCGGCGAGGCGAGGGGGGTGGCGGCATAACGCGGGGCAAAACCGGCGGCGAGGAATACGCGGTTGCACTGGTCGAGGGGCACCTGCAGCGCGCTCAGCAGATTGTGCAGGGTGCCGGGGCTCGGCTTGGCGCGGCCGGTTTCCAGGCAACTGAGATGACGCTGCGAGACTCCGGTGATCAGGGCCAGGTCGAGCTGGCTCAACTGCGCCTGGCGGCGTAGCCGGCGCAAGTGTTCGCCGGCGGTAGCAGGGTTGTCCATGGCGTGACCATGACCTCCGAGGTCATTGCGAGGGGCTGAACCTTATCACTATCGTGGGCCTCGATCACTTCAAGGAAGAGACCATGCACAGACCCTTTATCGCCCTGGCCGGTTTGCTCGGGTTTTCGCTGTATACGCTGATAACGATGCTGACCGCGGAGCAGTCGCTGCTGGCGTTTGGCCGGCAATTGCTGTCGCGCCCGGACACCGCGCAAGTGGTGATCGACCTGTACCTGATGGCGCTGCTGGCTTGTGTGTGGATGTACCGCGACGCCCGGCGGCGTGGGCGGTCGGTGGCGTCGGTGCTGCCTTACTGGGTGCTGACGGCGCTGTTCGTTTCGGTGGGGCCGCTGCTCTATATCGTCATCACGGGGTTGCGGGATGAATGAGCTATTGCGTGTCTACGCACTGTGCGTGTTGATGCTGTGCCTGAAGATGCTGGCGATTTCCTGCTATCAGGGTTTTTTCCGCCTGCGCGCGCGGGCGTTCACCAACCCCGAAGATGCGGCTTTCTTCAACCGTGCGCCGCAGCCAGACGAACTGCCGCAAGTCGGCCGTGCCGCCAGGGCGTGGGCCAATGACCAGGAGAACATTCCGCTGTTTTTTGTCCTCGGCGGGCTGTGTGTCGTGGCGGGCACCGCTTCGGTAGCCACGGGGGTGCTGTTCGGGGTTTTTACCCTGGCGCGGGTGGCACACACGCTCATGTACCTGATGGAGTGCCAGCCCTGGCGCACGCTGGCCTATGGGGTGGGCGCGGCGTGTCTGATCGGGTTGGGCGCGATGCTCGTGTTGAACATGATATGAAGGGCACCGGCGGCCTCAAGCGCTAGCTGTAGGCGCCGGCCCCGTGCGATCGAGCCGCCGGATGCCCCGGCAGGCTCAACCGATCAAACGCCTTTGGTCGACGGCAACAGAATCGTCAGAACCCCCAGCAACGGCAGGAACGAGCACAGCGTGTAGACGTACTCGATGCCATGGCTGTCCGCGAGCAACCCCAGCAATGCCGCGCCGATACCGCTGAAGCCGAACATCAGGCCAAAGAACACGCCGGCGATCATCCCGACATTGCCTGGCACCAGCTCCTGGGCGAAGACGACGATGGCGGAGAACGCCGACGCCAGGATGAAACCGATCACCACGCTGAGCATCGCGGTCCAGAACAGGTCGACATAGGGCAGGGCCAGGGTGAACGGCGCCGCGCCGAGGATGGAGAACCAGATGACGGTCCTGCGTCCGATCCGGTCGCCGATCGGCCCGCCAAAGAAGGTGCCCGCGGCCACCGCGCCGAGGAACAGGAACAGGTAAAGCTGGGAACTGGCGACCGACAGGTTGAATTTCTCGATCAGATAGAAGGTGAAATAGCTGGTCAGGCTGGACATGTAGAAGTACTTGGAAAACACCAGCAAGGCCAGCACCACCAAGGCAAAGGTCACGCGGCCTTTCGACAGGCCATGGGTGGCTTTGCTGCCTTGCTTGAGCTTGAACAAATTGAGGTGGTTGCGGTACCAGCGGCTCAAGCCATACAGCACCAGGATCGCGAACACCGCAAACAGGCCGAACCAGGCGATATGCCCCTGGCCGTAGGGAATGACGATCGCCGCCGCCAGCAGTGGGCCGAACGCGCTGCCGGCGTTACCGCCGACCTGGAAGGTCGATTGCGCCAGGCCGTAGCGCCCGCCGGAAGCCAGGCGGGCCACCCGCGACGTTTCCGGGTGGAAGGTCGACGAGCCGACGCCGATCAGCGCCGACGCCAGCAGGATCGCCGGGAAGGTGCCGACAAACGCCAGCATCAGGATGCCGATCAAGGTACACACCATGCCCGCCGGCAGCAGCCAGGGTTTGGGGTGGCGGTCGGTGTGGTAGCCGATCCACGGTTGCAGCAGGGAGGCGGTCAGTTGGAAGGTCAGGGTGATCAGGCCGACCTGGGTGAAGCTCAGCCCGTAGTTGGCCTTGAGCATTGGGTAGATCGAGGGCAGCACGGCCTGGATCAGGTCATTGATCAAATGCGCCAGGGCGCAGGCGCCGAGGACGCGCATGACCAAGGGGCTGACTTGGGACGGGCTGGAGGTGGCAGCGGGAGACGCGGTCAAGGTCGACATGCAGGCATTCCATACAAGGCAGTGAACGACGGGGACGGGCAGCGATGATTTAAACCGCCGCTCCATGGATGAACTCGGCGTTTATGCTAGATTTGTCGAAAACGCCTGTCTCGCGAAATTCGGGCAGCAAACATCGCAAAAGAGGCGAAGCCATCAAAACACTGGATAAATTTCTGCGGGATATCGATGAGGGCGAGTGGGCCGTCATCAGCTCGGCCACCGACTATCCGGAGAGCTGGGTGATCCCCGACCATAGCCACGAGAAGCATCAACTGCTGTACGCCACCGAAGGCGTGATGGTGGTGCATTCGGCGCAGAATCAGTGGACGGTGCCACCCAATCGCGGCTTCTGGATGCCCAGTGGGCATGTGCATTCGCTGCGCTGCGTCGGGGCGTTGAAAATGCGCAGTGTGTTTGTGCGCCCCGCGAGTTTTCCGAACCTGCCGAGCGAAACCAAGGCCGTCAGCATTTCACCGCTGCTCAGCGAACTGATCAAGGCATCGGTCAGCTTGAAGCCGCCGTATGCCGAGGATTCGCGCGACGCGCGGATCATGCACCTGATCCTCGACGAACTGGCGCTATTGCCGGCCTTGCCGTTGTCCTTGCCCCAGCCTGCAGACCCGCGCATCCGCCGGATTTGCCTGGCGTTGCAGGACGACCCGGGCGATGCCTCGACCGTGGCGGATTGGAGCGAGCGCCTGAGCCTGGACCAGACCACCATCCAGCGCCTGTGCCGCCGGGAAACCGGCCTGACCTTCGGCCAGTGGCGCCAGCAAGCGCGGTTGCTGCTGGCACTGGAGCGCATAGCCGTGGGCGAGAAGATCATCGATGTGGCATTTGAGCTGGGCTATGAAAGCCCGAGCGCCTTTACCAGTATGTTCAAGAAACAGTTCGGCAAGACGCCGAGTCATTTCTTCCGCTAGCGCAAGGCGCTGTCGAGCGCTAACACGGCGGGGTGCTTGCGCACACGTCCAGCAGGCCGTTGAAGGCGTCGACGTCCAGCGGTCGGCTGAGGAAGTAGCCTTGGCCTTCGTCACAGGCCACCGCCTTGAGCAGTGCCAGGTGTTCGGCAGTTTCGATTCCTTCCGCGGTGACTGTCAGCGACAGGGCGCGTCCCAGGCCGACAATCGCCTGCACAATGGCCTTGTCATCGGCGCTGTCCTCCAGCCGGTTCAAGAAACTGCGATCGATTTTCAACCCGTCGAACGGGAACGCGCGCAAGTAGCTCAGTGAGGAATAGCCGGTGCCGAAGTCGTCCATGGCGATGCGGATACCCAGGTGCTTGAGGGTGTGCATGACTTCAAGCGCGCCGACGGCATCTTCAAGCATCACGCTTTCGGTGATTTCCAGCTCCACGCGCGTTGGCTCGATGCCGGACTTATTCAGGGCGTACCGCACGCGCTCCACCAGGTTGCCGCGCTTGAATTCGGTGGGTGACAGGTTTACCGACACAAACAGCTCATCCGGCCACTGCGCGGCGCACGCGCAGGCGGTTTCCAGCACCCAGTCGCTCAGCGAGAGGATCAACCCCGACTCCTCGGCAATCGGGATGAACGTGTCCGGTGCGATCAGGCCACGCTCCGGGTGTTGCCAGCGCACCAGCGCTTCGGCGCCGACCATTTGCCCGTCGCTGATGCGATAGCGCGGTTGAAAGTGCAGACGCAGCTCTGCGTGCTTGATCGCAAACCGCAGGTCGCTTTCCAGGCGGCGCCGTTCGATGATCCGCGCGTTCATTTCGCCGGAGTAAAAACGCCAGGTATTGCGCCCGGCGGCCTTGGCTTCGTATAAGGCAATATCGGCGTAGCGCAACAACTCGGTGACGCCGTTGGCATCATTGGGCGCGAGGGCGATGCCGATACTCGCGCTGATGAACACGTCCTGCTCGTCGACCCTGATCACCCGCTCGACGGACTCGATCAAGCGCCGGCACAGGGCTTCGACTTCGTCCTGGGCGCCGGCATCGATCAGGATCAGTACAAATTCATCGCCGCCGACCCGAGCGACCAGGTCACCGTGGCGCACGCAATCAGAGAGGCGGCTCGATACCTCATTGAGCACCCGGTCGCCGGCGGCATGCCCGAGCAAGTCATTGACCGGTTTGAACCGATCCAGGTCCAGGCTGAGCATGACCAAAGGGTGGGTGAG
>NZ_VJWO01000025.1:0-86089 GCF_014889455.1 Pseudomonas sp. K8 | reverse complement strand
GCGGGGAAATCAGCTTGGCCGTGTGTCCCATCGCCATCAGTTGGCGAGCGACAAAATGCGACCCTGCACAGGCCTCCATCACCACGACACAGCTCGGCACATTGCCGAAAAACTGCATCATCTGCGCTCGTGAGCATTTTCTGCGAAACACCTCGCAGCCCGACTTATCCTGGCCGTGCAGGTGGAAAGTATGTTTGCCGAGATCGATACCGATCAGTGCTGATTCGCTCATGATGATGGCCTCCGAAAACAAAACACCCCGTGAAAGCGTAGCCCTCACAGGGTGTTGGGGGTGACCATCTCATTAACCGTGGACGGTAATCTACGGGGTTTTTAAGAGTGGAGGCCGGGGTTGGAATCGAACTGGCGTAGGTGGAGTTGCAATCCCTAATTATTTTCTTATTAAACAATAAATTGGACAACATTACATTCCGGACATTCTTGCCTGCTAAGACGCTGCAACTCAAGCGGGTGAATCGCCCCGGGTTTCGTAGACACCTCTCTGCCTTAAACTGAGGCCAATCAGTCGTCGTCAGACGCAAGTCTCAATAGGTTGGAAAACCGAAAAATCGCCACGTTTATTTCATCTTGAGTGTCGCCATCCCAGTCTTCAACTGATACCAACTCTGCTTTGAGTGAAGTGTTCCGACAGTTGCAGTCAGGGGAGATAAGGGCCAAAGACGCCTCCGAGTTGGCAAACCTGGGCGGCAAGATGATCAACAGCGCCAAGGTGCAGGTCGAGTATTTCGCACTTCGTAAAGAGGCGCCGCGTATTGCCTGGCTTGAGCAGGATTCCGAATAGAACAACCAGCGCCACGACAGCCTGTCGTTAACTGCCTGATCCTCTCTCATGAGCGCGCGTAGAGCTATCAACAAGCGTGTTCAGATGGTGCGTTTGCTTTCATGGACATCTCGAAGTGCAAGCCACGTCAAGTAGAAGACACCCGTGCGTCCGCAGAACAAGCCGACCGTAAACCCTGATGCGGCACCAGCAAGGGCGAGCATTTCCACAGTGGCCGAGAATTCTGGATGTACGGCAGCTTGATAACCGATGAAGTATTTCACGGCAAAAAAGAGAAGCGAGATACCAAGAACTTTCCATGTCCCTGGAACGATCAGGTGCTTGCCCTCCTCGTCCAAAGTCAGTCCGCGTCGAGGAAATATTGCAAATGCGACTAGGCCACCTAAAAGCATTCCCGTGAACCAACTGCCCACGGTCAATTCAACGCGGTCCGCGTAGCTGAGAGAAAGGAGTGACCAGACCACCAAAACAACCGGTGTGATGATCAGCGACTGCTGACTTTCACGACTGGTTTTTCTGGCACTAAAACCGTAGTAGCAGACCAAGAGAAATGCGCCGTAAACCCAGAGTGGCGTGCCTTCCAGAGCATCGAGCATTGTTCAGCTTCCTTGCAAAAGTCTGTGGCCGGATGCTGGCACAGCCTTGTAACTGTTGCCACTTATTTCAAACAAGATGAGCTCCCTCAAGGGGCTGCATCGGAATGTCGGCGGGTCATGAAAAAAGCTGAGCTGGATTGGCGAGCAATGCGATACACCCGGACGCAGCCAATCGTCACAGTCAGGACCGACATTCCAATGCAGCTTCGATAGGTGGCCACTGCCTTTCCAGTGAGCGAACAACAGGAGCTACCGCCATGAAGTATGGGTTGATGGGGGCTGCCCCTTGAGCGGCCTCGGTTTTCTCGGCCAACCCAATATCGGCAATATCTCTTCGTGTGCCATTGGTGAACGTAAAACCGGCGGTGGAATCAATTAATCCCCCTCCCACCTGACGGCCGTCATGCGTCGATATCAGGTCAATGGATGCGATACCCAGAGACGTCAATGTTTTCAATTCGTCAGGCGTGGAAATGCCATTCTGATCCGCGTCGACCCATACTTTGACACCGTCAAAGTAATTGCCGCCGGTGAAAGGGTTGATCAACGCGGTATCCCGAGAAAAAACCGTACTCCCGGCAGCGGCGAGCGTCGCGAGCACCGAAAAGCCATTTTGCCCAACCGGCGCCTTGCTTCCCGGTACCGCGAAGGACTCACCAAACCACTCGGTAGCATTGTCGATAGCCCCATTGCCGTTGGTGTCAAACACCAGGATGCCATTGTCCGCCCCGACCCAGCCCACCGCGCTTTTTGCCCCATCGGCGTTATGATCGAACACTGCGTTACTTTGTGACGGTGGCAGCAGTTTGATGCCACTCCCCGTCAGGTCCAGCACCAGCGGCAGGTGGTATCGACCAGAACCCGACACCTCCAATGGTAGGATGGTGACGATGCCAACGTTGTAAGTGCTCCAGCCCTGTTGAGCGATATTCAGTACTTGCTGGATTGCCGCTTGTAAGCCGTTCGACAACCTCAGTGCAAAAGGAATACTGGCGCCCAATGCAGTGGGTGACCAGCGATCAGAATAGGGTTCCTGGGCCAGACGATGCTGCAGAGCCTTCAAGGACAGGGCATTTTCTGCAGCGGCGATCGCACCCTCGGCGGACGTATTCAGGAGCGTGCCGGTCTGTGCCTGCTGGGATGCTACGGTCTGGGACAAGACCAACGCGCCAGTTTGGGTAGACGTCTGGCTGATAAACGCAGCCAGATCGGG
Source organism: Pseudomonas sp. K8 (assembly GCF_014889455.1). NCBI lineage: Bacteria > Pseudomonadati > Pseudomonadota > Gammaproteobacteria > Pseudomonadales > Pseudomonadaceae > Pseudomonas > Pseudomonas sp. K8. The sequence continues at coordinate 83,478 of NZ_VJWO01000025.1, read as the reverse complement.
CGAAGGGCCCGTGAAGGTTTGACCGTTCTGTTTCCAAGTAGTGTTTACCGGCAGCCCATCGAAACCGTAAGTCTGTTCTACCGCTAATCCACCCTCGGCGTTTTTCCACGCGACGACCACACCTTGAGCCGTCAAGCGATAGGCCGCCGACAAGTCGCCATAGCTGTGTGATACGGAAACATTTTGTTTACCGACCGAAATGATCGAGTCCTTGGGTACTTCCATCAACGAAATACCTGCGACGCTGACTTGAACGCTATCTTTCGTATAAAGCAGCGTGGCCTCACCGACAGAAGATGATGAAAGGGGAACCGTCAAGATCATGTCGCCATTTGGCTCTATCTCTATTTTACGGATATTGTCGAGCGTAGTCTTCGCGTCGGGTCGAGCAGGATCCTTCTTACTGTTCAGCAATTGGGTAACAACATTGTAATACCCAGTTGGAGAGTCGACCTTGTTAATCCAGCTTTGAGCAAGTTCTTTATTCGCCCCAGAGCCGGCCACGGTCGCGAGCGACATAAGCTGGACAGTATTAATAGCCAATAGTAGCTCTTTTTTAATGTCACCAGCAGAATCAAGAACATTTTGCCAATAGCTTTCCCTAGTATTTTCTGTGATATTCGAAAGTACAGAATTCAATGTCCATGCGTCCTTCGACAGGCCATTATCTTCAAATACTTTTGTATGAAAACCCCATGCTTCTTGGTGCGTGACATCAGAAGAAATGGGACTGCCTCCGTTTGTCTCAAGCTTACTATCTAAAGCAGAAAGGTAACCACGGGCCATCTAATTTAAAATGCGTGCCACATCAGCATCAGATACAGGCGCACCTATATTTGAGGCCGTCATTTTCATAAAACTGATCGCAGTTGCGCCTGCAAATGTATCGCCCTTCGCGACCCCGTTTGCTAGCTTGGCGTATTGGTAACCCTTGGCGGCCAGGTAATCATACATAGCACTCGGACCAGCGGACTCCAGAAGCGCTCTCGCATAACCCAACTCAAACTTACTTAGTTCTTGAGGCATCACGGCACCTTAAATTTTACTGTTTGATATTTGAGAGAACGAAGGCGTTCATGGCATCTACAACCGCTGGCCAGTCATTAAGTTTACTCGGAGCAAGTTCAACTTTCGCAAGTGCACCTATTTTTTCAATGACAAAATAGCCTGTGCATTCATAAAATTCCTTTTCAGTTTTATATCGTCGACAGGAAAATACTACGGGCACTTTCTCCGCACTGCGCTTCCAATAGTAGCCATTTACTTCGCCGGGCAAATATTTATTATCTTTCTCCTGAAGAAACAATCCCAACTCCTTCTGATAATTATCCGCACTTTCCACTTTAGATGCAGAGGCCTCCAGCATATTATTTATCAGATAATCAAGATCTCCATGCCTGGCAGCAATCTGTTCAAGCGTCAACACCACACCTTGAAATTTTCCGTAGGGGGTCGTCGTATACTCACTCGTTCTCACAGGTAGAAGATATGGCCAAGACAGCGCCATTGATACCGAAGAAAAATTAGCATCACAGCCTTTCTTATTTTCGGTAAAGCCTTTTTCCCATGAGCTTTTCCCTTCATATTCAGCCCAGAATAGGACGTAACTACTCGGTACTTCTATCACAGTGCCCAAAATTTTCCCGCATACCCAACCCGGACGGTTTCCCGAAGACACATTTGGCGCCGCCTCGGTTCTTTTTTGAACTTCAGATAGATAAGTGACTAATGCAACTGCCAACAGTCCCAACAGACCCAGCAACAAGATAGCTGCCACGCCCCTTAAGGCCTGCCAGAAAAAAAAGAAAATTCTGACCATATTTCGGCGCAAAAAAACACGATTTACGCGCATAAAATTTCTTCCAATCCGACCATCCAAATCATGATCAATTACCCCATCGAACGTGAGGGCCTGAACCTATGACGGTTTGAACCGCGTCAGACCGAACCCCATCCATGAAAATAGTCCGCCTAGCGCTCTCTCAAACTCTCCTGAACATGCTGGCGCAAAGGGCTCAGGAAGTAATCCAGCACCCGACGCTGATCCGTCTTGACCTCCGCCGTCACCGACATACCCGGCGATAGCGCAACGCGTTGGCCCTTGATATTCAAATGATCTTCTTTCAATCGAATCCGGCTGCTGTAGACGGGCCCACGCTTCTCATCATCTATGGCATCGCTGGACAGCCCGATCGCTTCCCCTTCGACCGCCCCATAGCGGGTAAAGGTGAAAGTTTCCACTTTGACCGTCAGGGCCTGGCCAGCACAAACAAAACCCACATCCTTGTTTTCCAGTTTCTGACTTAAAAAATCCGTGATAGTCGCATCTAAATATTCAAGATCCTGGTGGCTTGTGGAGTACTGACAAAAAACAAACACGTCTCCCGCCACAAGCCTTTTAGCCAAATAGGTATTGCCCATATTACTCACAAAGACAACTTCACCATCCTTGCCACGGAAACGATACATTTCGACGGATCCAACATCATAATATCCATAGTGCACAAGCGCCTATCTGGCTCCCGCGTTCCGACAATTCCATTTTGGTCGTATCTTTCAGAATCGATATGGCTCATCCCCAAGACAATCACAGAGTCATCCACCACTCTGGCACCTATCAATTTCATCTCCGGATATTGAACTGTAAGCGTCACAACACTGCCGTCACGGGTCTCCACGAGCCGGCACTCTTCTTTTGAAAAATCAAACTTAAAAGACGGCCCACCACCCAGTCCCTTATTTTCAAAAGTACATGGCACTGTGGCGCTCCCTATAAGTGGAATCGTCGTAAGAAGTATCGCCGTGAGGAGTATTTTCAGTTTTAGCTGCACAGAGCACGCCATCAAAAGTGAGGACCTTAAACCTAAGGAAGCTCCGATCAACTTGCCGCAACCGTGCGGCAAGTTGAAAATCCCGCTGAATTTGGCGCTATTGACCGCGAAATATCCCGTACGCACCGCCTTGGCGAGCTTGTCAGCTCATTTCTCCGTGTTACGCGGGTAATTAGCCCATACCCATCAGCTTTTTTCGAGCCATCCACAAATTGGACAAGGCAAACAGCGTGGTCAATTGAGCGGTGTTTTTCATTAGGCCGCGAAAGCGCACTTTCACATAACCGAACTGACGTTTGATCACCCGAAATGGGTGTTCGACCTTGGCCCGTGTCTGGGCTTTGAGGTACTCGATTTTGCGCTTGGCTTTGTACAGCACGCTGCGCTTGCTCAGCTTGGAATAGGTGCTGCGTCGCGCGGCGATTTGCCAAACCACTTCACGGTTTTGATGCTCTTCGCGCTTCTCAACACCGGTGTAACCAGCATCGGCGTAGACCGCGTTTTCCTCGCCGTGCAGCAGTTCGGCAACCTGAGTGACATCGGCTACATTCGCCGCGGTGCCGTGAACGTGGTGAACCAGCCCCGACTCAACGTCGGCACCAATATGGGCCTTCATTCCGAAGAAATATTGATTGCCTTTCTTCGTCTGATGCATCTCTGGATCGCGTTTTACCGTCCTCGTTTTTAGTCGAACTGGGCGCGTGGATAATCGTCGCATCGACGATGGTGCCCTGGCGCAGCGAGAGGCCTTTCTCTTGCAAATAACCGTTGATGACCGCCAGGATCGCCGGCGCCAACTTATGTTTCTCCAGCAGGTGCCGGAAGTTCATGATCGTGGTGTCTTCAGGGATCGGCGCGCTCAGGGTCAAGTGCGCAAACTGGCGCATGGGCGTGATTTCATACAGCGCTTCTTCCATGGCAGGATCGCTCAGCGAGAACCAGTTTTGCAGCAAGTGAATGCGCAGCATGGTTTCCAGCGGATACGGTTTGCGGCCACCGCCAGCCTTCGGATAATACGGCTCGATCAACGCCAGTAAACCGCTCCATGGCACGACTTGATCCATCTCGGCGAGGAACCGTTCGCGGCGTGTTTGCTTGCGCTTGCCCGCGTATTCAAAATCGGAAAAGCTCATCTGGCTCATGAAGCACTCCGGTCAGGTGGTGAGGCTGTATTTCAGCATACTTGGAGACTTGTTCGGAGTTTCCCTAGCAAGCTCCAATTCGAGATTGAGGATCCGAGCTGCCTCGTATTCTGCGACTTCACCAGTGACACCCAGCGGCTTGCCAGTCAGGCGGTAATAACGCCGAGCAAGAGCTTTCGCGTCACTCAGAATCTGGTAAACCTCATCAGTGGCTTCCATACATTTCCGTTGTTCGTGGATCTGGTGGTGAGCGAGGTGACTTGTCGTCCTGGATGGCAGCTGCCAGCAAGCCATAGGCGCGCTTGCCGCTTTACCTTCTTGCTTAGACCTAGCGCACGAGCTCGTCGAATTTTTTAACGACGGTTGAATCGCAGTCCTTATCGGCGATAGTGAATACCTCACTGCCTGACTGGTTATCTATTAGAGATATATCAAAAATCGAGTATCCCCTAAGGTCCCAGATGCAGGTGTCTACCTGTTGGTAAGCTACTTTCAGGGTATATCGTGTATTGAATGTGTCGTAGTGCTGGAGTGAGGTTTCCTTACCCATTGTTCCTTCAATGATTGATGCGCCTTTGTAAACGCTCATTTTCCAACCATTTGACCTCAAAGATTGTTTGAGCCCCCCGAGTAGACCGCTAGACCCGACGGGCACCGTGACGCTTTTAGCGGATGAATCTATCCGCTCGAAATTGTTTACGTTTTGGCTATTGCAGGCCGTCAGGGACGTCATCATTAAAACTATCGCCAGTAACCTGTTCATTGTTTCCCTCTCGATCATGAGGGCCGAAAGCACCCTGCTGCTAAGGCCTCGACCCAGTAGGACTGGGCTTGGGCATTACCGGAATTTTTCCTAGGCCTTGGGCTTCGGGGCTGGAGACATCAACAGCCCGCAGGTTGCGCACAAATAGGTACCATCCGGACCATCTCTGAGCCCTGGATTGCCCCCAGCATCGACAACCACGTCCTAACCTCGATTATCGCAGACTCATGAGTACATCACCCGCCACCAAGATCGACAAAAAATGCACCTGACACAGGAAAACCGCTGCCAATTAAGGCTAGAGCCTCCTGTAAATCAGGCTGGTTGCGGAAGCGATTCAAAAAAATTGCGGAAGCGATCTTAAATCGCAGGCAATAAAAAACCCCGTAGACGTTAATCTACGGGGTTTCTAAGAGTGGAGGCCGAGGTCGGAATCGAACCGGCGTAGGCGGATTTGCAATCCGCTGCATAACCATTTTGCTACTCGGCCTCAAACGATCAGTACCCTGATTGCTGGCACTCACCGCATACAAACTTGAGTGGGCTATGTGAAGCGTGCCTCTACTCTAACTTATTGAATACATTGAAGTTTTTAATGCTTCATTGCGTTCGATGGGCGCCATTATGTACTCATTTGCTTTTGCCTGCAACCCCTTGATTTCAAAAAATATTCTGCCCTGGCATCAAGGGGTTGCGTGTGCGCCCTACTCTTTGATGACCTGCGATTGGTACTGCGGATCGGCCTTGATCTGCGCTTCGCTGAAGGGCAGCGGGCGGAGGTTTTTTTCGGAGAATGCGTGTGTCTGGTCCTTTGCGTATTTCGATGCAGGGTTGCTGGACAGGGAGAATGTCAGTAAGCCTTGGGCGCGGGGGCCGTTGGCGTCGAAGGTGACGATTTGCAGGTAGCTGCTGCCGCTGACCACTTCGCGTTTGCCATCGGCGCGGGGCACGGTTTGCATGGCGTTGTAGATGCCAAGCTGTTGCGGGCCGCCGTGGATTGGGGTCTGGCCGGAGACTTGTAGGTCGCCCCAGCGGCTGTTGGCGGTGAGCCCGAGTTGGCCGGCCTCGACGGTCGAGGCCAGCATGGCTTCGCGCAAGGCCTTGGCGACGGGCGCTCGCTCGATGGCCAGGCCGCGTGGGGTGGTGAGGGGTTGGGCCGGGTCGAAGGCGACACGCCAGGCGTCAGGGCTGTGCTGCAGGTGTTGCATCAGGTTGATGAAATGCACCAGGCCCAGGCCGCTGTCGAGGTTGGCGCGCTGGTCCCAGGTTTGCAGGCTGGCGCACAGCGGTTGCAGCGTGGCGGTGTCGGCACCGAGGTGCTTGGCGCAGAATTCGAGCAAATCGGGCATCACCTGGCTGGCGAGGTAGACCTGGTTGTCCATCACCATGTTTTGCAGGTCGGCAACGCTGATCGGCCGGTTGTCCAGCGACTGCAGGCGTTGCACGGCGAAACGCGCGCGGGGGCCGAGGCCGGTGTTGTCCTGGCTGATCACCGGGGAAAAACCGGTGAGGGGCGCCTTGGGGTTGACCATCCAGGCCGAATCGTTGGAATGCTGCACGTAGTCGGTACGTTCCAGTTGCGGCAACTGGTCGGCCGCGAAGATCCCGGCTTGGGCAGCGCGCGGGTCGACGTCCCAGGCGCAGGCGCTGCGGGCACCGTCGAGTACGATCAATTGCAGGCCGGCCCGTGGGTCACTGCATTGCGCGAGTTTGGCCGCGTTGACGTTGGGCACCACCGACAGGTTCATGAACAGGCTCTGCCCCTGGTCATCCGCAGCCAGGGTATTGACCCACGGGATGCCTTGCAGGGTGTGTACCGCGGTTTGCAGCTCCTTGACGCTGCCGGCGCGATTCATCGCGTACCACTGTTGCAGCACGCGGTCGTTGCCCAGGTTGGCATCGCGCAGGCTGAAGGCGTAACGGTTGTCCCAATCAAGCTTGCCAGGCCATTGCACGACCGGACCGAATTGCGAACGGTAGACGGTATGCGCCTGCCCTTTGAGGCTGCCATCGGCTTGTTTGACCTGCACCGTCAGCGTGGTTTTATCCAGCGGGATGGATTTACCGTCCAGCAGGTAGCGCGTGGCATCCTTGGGATCGAGGGTCAGGCGATACACGGTGAAATGCTTGGACGTGTCGACGGTATGGGTCCAGGCCACATGCTGGTTAAAGCCTATATTCACCAGCGGCAAGCCCGGCAGTGCAGCGCCCATCACATCCAGTTGGCCAGGGATGGTCAGGTGCATCTCATAAAAGCGCATGCCGCCGATCCAGGGGAAATGCGGATTGGCCAGCAGCATGCCACGCCCGTTGAATGAGCGGTCACGGCCCACGGCGACGGCGTTGCTGCCTCGGTCCAGAGTGAAACGCTGTTGATGCGCAGCGGCCAGCTCAAAGGCCTTGGCGTCGCCCAGTCGATGGGCGGTGGTGTTGGGCGGCGTGGCGCCGACAAGGGCTTCGGCGAATTGGCCGACGCCGCCTTCCACCAGCAGCCTGCGCGTCAGTTTGATCACATCCTGCGGCGTGATTGGCCGCACCCACGCCGCCTGGCACTGGGCCGGAGCGCCCTGCTCTGTCAGATAACGGTTGTAGCCGGCGACGTACCCTTCGATACGCTGCTGGATCGGTGGGCTCTGCGCCGCCCAGAACGTGGCCACCGCCTCTGGCGTATTCAGCCAGGCAAAGAACACATCGCTGGTAACGTTGTTGCGCTCCTCCAGGGTCGATTGTTCAGGGCCAAAGAACCTGGCGCGCTCTCCGCTCACCGTGACCACCTCGTTGGCCAGCAGGCACAGATTGTCCTGGGCATAGGCGTAACCGATGCCGAAGCCCAGGCCGCGCTCATCACTGGCGCGGATATGGGGCACACCGAAACTGGTGCGTCGGATGTCCGCCGCCGCCTGCACCACCGCCTCGCGCGCGGATGCGGCCAGGCTCACGCCCAGCAATAGCGCCGTCACACACACCCTGGACAACCCGTTACAAATAATCACGCAGACCCCACCGTCAGATTGAACCGCCTCACAGGGCAATCACCCCAACGTAAGAACGCAACAGCCCGCGAATAATTTAGGTACGAATGCGGCCGCGTCATTTTCTGCGCTACGAGGGTGGTCAGTCCAAGCTCCGATGGCCTCCGTTACACATACTGACAACCCGCACCGCCCGCAAGCGGAACACAAGCACCTGCTTTCAACACCCAAACGAGCGCCTTCATACAAAGGCGTTCGTCGGCAAGGACTGCCTCACCGTGTGAAAGAAGGTACTCAGCATGACATCCGTCACCCTAACCTCCGGCTCGTCCCAGCAACCTGTTTACCCGCTGCTGCCCACGGCTTTAGCGACCGACGACATGGCTCCGGTCGCAGACCCGCCTACAGAGCAAGAAGTCGACAGCAATGACAACCGCCGGGCCCTCAAAACCGCATTGGCGCACAGGCGCAACCTGCAAACACTCGCCCGCCAACTCAAGCAGGCCGCCCAGTCACTGGCACCGCAAGCCAGCGCCGAAGCAGTGCTGCGCGCACTGCAAGAAACCCTGATGGACGTCGATCCAGACTCGGCGCTTCAGCATCAATCGCCGCAGAAAATCAGCCTTGAGCGTTTCATCACACACCACGGCACGTACATTCCGGCCACGCGTGAAGACCTTTTCGACATGGCCGACGCACTGATCAATCATTCGTTGTCGCACCCATTGGGCAACTTGGGCGGCGGGCTCAGTTGGGCATTGCCGCTGAGCGTGGAACACCAGCGCGTGGTGCGCGACGTCGTTGCCGACAACACCGAGAAACTGCCGGGCCTGCCCCTTTTCGACGCTCGGCGCGGAGCATTGGGGTATCTGCTGGAAGGTAATCCGCTATCCGGTACCGAGCTACAGGACCCGGCCAAGGCGTTGGAGAAACTCCTCGATACCCCCAAGGCGCAGGAGCTGGGCCAGGCGATACAGGCCAAAGTCGGCGGCATCGCGACCGATACCAGCGCAAACGACTATGTACTGAGCGCGATCCACTTGGGGCTGGACCCCGAATCCATCGAACAGCCTGGCAGAAATATCGTCGCGGGCTTCAACCTCGCTGCCGACAGTCACTGGGGCATGTCGCCAGCCAGTGTGATCAGCGCACTGGCCAAACACCTGAGCGACAGCGGCAAGACTTCCCTCGCTAGCGCGGATCTCGGCGCCAGGTTGCTGCTGGCACGGGTGGCGCCGCAATATCTGGTCAAGGATATTCCCGCCACGGTGGTGTACGGCAGCCAGGCATGGGCCAACTTGTGCATCGCCGTGGCTGCGATTGAAGCCCAGGCACCCGGCAAGGCAATGCACATGGATTTTGCCGAAGTCATGCGCCATGCCGACTCAATAGCACCGGCGGGTGAAGCGGCGCAGAAGGCCGCCTTGATCGATTGGGGCGTGGTGAACGGTTTTCTCTACGCCAAAGACGATGCGGCGTACAACAACGCAGAAATCGAGTACACCCGCGAAGCCTTCAATACCCAACACAGCGAATTGAGCGCCGCGTCCAAAGAAGTCGGCGCGACACTGCCCAGCCGCAAACAGATGGCGCTGGATCTGCTGAAAGCCACCTTCGGCGAACGCGATGACTTTGAGGATCGCGTGTTGCACATCAACTATAAATCCAACGACCCCAAGGCCCCGCGCTTCAGCCAAGCCTATTCGATGCTCGACATCACTCAGCAGGGGCTGGAAATCGACGCGCAGAGCTGGCTGGTCAGAGGCGCGCGCGCCGACATCGATCTTGAGGCGTTTGCGCAGTTCACCCGAAGCCCGTCTTTCAATATCCCGCAGGCGTTCGACACGGCATTCACCAACGCGTTGGACACTATCAAACAGGTAAAAAAATACTCACTCATCAGTGCCATTGACCGCCTGCCGTTGGCAGATCGAACACGCCTCAATTATGGAAAAATCAGTTTTTTCAAGGAAAACGATTACCGCACCAGCTTGATTCCTTTCGCCCAAGACAAGCTCTTCCACACCAGCCCAAAGATCCTCGTACACAGCGAATACCAAAACAGCCATCAGACATACGAATTCGATACCACAACCGGCATCATCTCCAAGGTTGACCAGGGCAGGATCAGCCGGCCCCACCAATACGTGTCGGACGAAGTCAACAAAATCGAAGCGTTTCATCCCAATCGCTCAACCCACAACTACGACGCCGAAGAAAAGGAACCGCAATACCCCACCTTCAACACGTTCCAAAGTCCGCGAACCCACTACATCGCCGACGCACTGATCAAGGCGCTGGGGTTTGATGACCCTGCCGTCAAGCGATACGCCGCAGGCGAAACCCCGGACGAGGCGCGACGCGAATGGGTCAGTTCAACAACGGACGCATTATTGAACCTGATCCCCCTCCGCTCGGCGATCACCCACTTGCGCAACGGTCACTACAAGGACGGCGCGATTGACCTGGCGCTGGATATATTTGGCTTTGTGACGGCCGGGTTGGGCGCTACCGCAAAGCTCGGCAAGGCAGTGACAAACGCGGGTTCAACCCTGGGTGCCTTGGCGCGTGGCGGCAAAATCCTCGGGGTCACCGCACTCAACGCCTTCAACCCGTTGAGTGGCAGCGTTGACCTGGCGGTGGGTGCGGGCAGACTTGTCACGGATGGCATCAGCGCCAGCGCGCAAGGCATCCGCAAGCTGCGCGGCACGGCCAACGGCCAGTCGCTGGTCATCGCCAGCCAACGTTACGAGGCCGCCGCAACAGGCGTTTTACAGGTGGGTACGCAGCAAGTGGAAGGCTCGGCCATACGCCAACACGGTAAATGGTATGCCTTCGATTCAGACGCCATGCAGCCTTATGGGCCCGCACTCGACGCATTCACCCCTGTCCATACGCTGATGCCGCCCTCACCCACGGCCCAACACCCGGGGCGATCGGCTCGTGATCATCGCTTCAACCCGTTGAGCCGACCGTCACGTCCGCCACTCAGTCAACCGCCGGCTGGGCTGCCAGTCGAGCCGGTGCGTAAAATCGACCATTTGCCCGACGCCGAGTACGTGAGCAGCATTCGTGGCCGCCCTATCGAGGGCCATTTCACCCCCAGCAGAAAGCAGGCAACCCATGAGAAATTTGCCCAGGAAATGCGCGATTTTTATACGCACATGGCCGCAAACGGGCTGCCCCCTCGCCCCGAGTTTCCAAACATTCCCGCGCCAAAGAAAACGAGCGATGTGATTGCCGATGCTTTTCGCACGGCGCCTGGCCTGGTATTCGGCGAATCCCACAGCAGCTTGGCGGCTTTCCGAACTTTGTATGACAACGTCGATGTGTTTGTTCAAAACAAGGTAAAAAAGCTATTCGTCGAAGGCCTGGTGTACGACAAAATCATGCGCTGGAAAGACGATGGCATGGGCCGGATCGGGCTCATATACCGCCCTCCCAACCAACGCCCGACCCTGGGCGAACTGTTGAAGAAATTCGAAGACAACGGGATCGAAATCGTACCGCTTGACCATTTTTACCTGACGCGGCACAACGACGAACGCCACCTGTTCGGCGGCCCCATCAAGACGCCTGAGCAGGCCAAACGACGACTCGAAGAGTTCAACTACTACGCCACCCGCACCATCGAGCAACACGCAGGCGAGGACAAGTGGGTTGCCCTGGTAGGGCGCCATCATCTCAATACCACCCAGAATGTGCTGGGCCTCTCCGAATTGACCGGCGCCACCGGCATCGCCGTATATGGAAGAGCCGGACGCGTTAACTACGGCGTTCGCTCGGCAGACCCACGCCCCGGCCCCTCGGGCACCCTCACCCCTGCGGATGACTTGACCGGCGACCTGCAGATTTTCGCCGGCGAAGTGTGGCCGGTGTGACGGGAACAGCAGCCAGAAGACGTCTATCCAGAGCGATTGCAATGTCACAAAGCGGATACCGACAAATTTTCTACATCCGGCACTTCATGATTTGCATCGCTCGTTCGTCTTATTAGGTAACAGCGCCATCATTTTCCTGATCAGGCTCTGATAAGGAGTTTTTGCATGTACAACTCGCAACTGCCCACGGACGGACATTCACCGACCGCCGAGGCCGCTCATGGCAGAGGCGCCCAAGCGTTCGGCAGCGCACCTGAACAGCACGGCAATCAGCGCATCCGCCATTTGCTCAAGTGTTTTGGTTTGCGCACCAGCCTGATCCGGCTGAAGGTCATCGACGCCCTCCTCACCGCCGCCGACAACCAGCGCACCCTTGGGGTACGCGGGGTACACAGCCATTTGCTGGAGCTGGGCATCCCATTGTCGTTTCTCAGCGTGCGCGAGGTACTCAAGCGCCTGTGCAGCGAGGGCGTGATCACCCTCAATGCCGACAAAAGCTACAGCCTCCATGAAGAGGCTGCCAAAGTACTCGAAGGCCGCGCCTGACCCACGCAGTTGAATCAGAAGTTGGGCTTGACCTTGCGCCGCATCACACCGTTGATCACGACCACGGTGACCGCCACCGCAATGGCGATGTACTGGAACGTTTTTTCGCTGATAACCCCGGTGTTCTGCAAGTAGGACAGGCCAAACATCGTCCCCAGTACGACCAGGGAGATCAGAATCGAGTATTTCAAACGTTGCTTTTGCGTCATGACGGGTTCCTGAACCTTGAGAATGTATCCACTTTGTATCGCCGAACATGCCAAATACATACCCGCTGGCGGGGATGGAATCGGGTCGGCAGGGTCTCATGTTACAGGCGATGAAAAACTTTGGCTTGCCCGTCGCCTGATTCAATCTATGAGTACCCTAGAGGATTTTGAAATGTTCCGTCGAATCACACTGCTGATTCCCTTGTTGATCATCCTGAGCATGAGCGGCTGCATCATTTTCCCACACGGTGGTGGCTGGCATGACCACCGTTACTACGGTGGCGGCCCGGGTTACTACCACCGCTGATCACACGTGCGTCTCGCTCTCCCTGCGCAGAGCGAGACCGCTCAAGCCGTCGCTTATCCACCTGCCTTCAAAGGGCGCGTTTGGCCCGCCGATCACCGCCGGCACGAAACATTTTGCACCAAGCTTCTCGCCATCCTGCGGAACACTTTCAGCCAACCCACCACGGAATGGGCAGCCCTGATGCGCAATCAGATGCTCATCTCATTGAATGTGAAGGCCCCGCCGATGCTATTTCCTCTCGTTTATTTCGCAGCCACTCATACCCACACGCCACAACCTGCCCCTCGCGATAAACCCTCGCCTTACGATCCCCCATCCGATCTGACGCCAGACGGCAACAACCTCAGAAAACACCCGCTGCACACTGACGGCGACGTGACAATCAGTCGACTCATTGACTGGAATACATCGGACCCCGAAAAACCGGAGATTAAGAGCAGTTGGCTTTTCGTGGAAAGCGGTAACCATTCGGACCGTATCCATGTACGCAGTTGGCCCGGCGACAAGCTGCAAATCCTGATCAACGACAAGCCCTATTTTTTCGACATCAAAGAAAAACAGGGCCCGGAGCAGCACCTCTGGATCGAGACCCAAGGGGGCGATGACACGGTAATAATCGACGATGACGTCAAGCTTCGTGTTGACGTTGAAGGGGGCGATGGCAACGACTACATCCGGGCAGGCGGCGGCCGGAGCAGACTCTATGGCGGGAACGGCAAGGACTTCCTGCAACTGGGCAGTGGTCTCGGCTATGCCGAGGGCAATGACGGCGACGACACCATCCTTGGGGGAAGCGGCCATGCCGTGATGTATGGCAATAAGGGCATGGACCTGCTCATTGCCGGCGACGGTCCCACCACCAAGCAGAGTTATCTGGACGGTGGCGACAACGAAGATGTACTCGTCTCAGGCAGCGGGCATACGGTTTCACATGGCGGCAATGACGATGACCTTCTTATAGGGCGTGACAGTACCACCTTCTATACAGGGAAAGGCCACGACACCATTTTGAATAATCAGCGCAAGGACCGTATCTACGCCAACGCCAGTGATCATTTCGACCGTACCCAAGGCTCGGCTTTCACCGAGGTCAAACCCAGCAACGCCGGCGAGCAGGCGTTCATCGTGAAAGACGGGCACCTGGAGTTCAAACAACGGGTAACCGACGACCTCGAATTCCTGCGCAGTTCGCCGCTAGGCCAACAGACCCTTGCCAAAATGGATGAACTCGCCGTGCTGAACGGCGGCAAAGTCACCATCGAACGAGGTGACTCGGGCAACACGTCATACGTTTTCGGGAGAACTGATCAGGACGAGCTGACACCTGAGGCATACGAAGCTCTCACCCCATCGGAGCAGGGAATCATCCAAAATGGTGTGGCCGGTTTGGGCGCCAATAGTGCCTACATTTTTTATGACCCCCAGTCTACCCGGGAGCGAGCTGACGGTACCTATACAGGGTTTCCCGTAACCGGCCTCTTTCACGAGATTGGGCATGCCTACAATGGCGCCACCGGCACGTTCCTGGCGGGTGAGAGTACCCAACGTCGGGAATCAGGCAGAACGGACGTCGTCCCGCATTTAGAACACCAAGTCGTTGGCCTGCCCAGCGATGCAGAACCTTTTGACCTCGATAACGACCCCGCCACGCCACCAAGCACCATTAATCCAAAACCCTTCACTGAGAACGGTTTGACCGAAGAAATGGGTAAACCGCTTAGGAAAAGTTACCGATTTGATCTCAGTGCTCAGGGGGACGGTCTCTAGTACACCCTTCACACGCCAGCCGGTCAGCCATATCAACAACCTCAGCACCCAGAACGCCACGGCTGCCGAGCAGCAAAGCGCTGTGACCGAGTGGATCAACCGCAGCATGGTCCATATCCGACATATGGTCGAAGAGCGGGTGCAAAGCGGCCATGCCACTGAAACCAATACGCAAAGCCTGCTCAACGCCAATGCCTGGGTGATCGCGCTGATGAGCCGCTTCAAGGTGCAGTGATAAATTTATGAGACACTCCCGTGCAATGCATGGGAGTAGGTCTATCCTGACAGCTCCGGGTGCAGAGTTTCACCACACAGGAGGTGTTCCATGCGCGCTGTCGAGCAGTCGGTCCGCCTGGAGCGGATCAGTCAGGAACGCTTTATCCAAGCGCCTATCGAGGCTGTCTACAACTATGTAACCCAGCCCGATCGCTGGCACGAATGGCACCCGACCTCCCTCAGTGCCGACACCGGCACCACCGGTTCACTCTCCGCCGGCACGCGCTTTACCGAGGTGATCGACCTGCTGGGCGTGCGGGTGCCAATGAGTTACCGCGTGCAGATCGCCCGGCCGCCGGAAGAATTCAAGGCGGTATTCACCTCCCTGGCCGTCGACGGCTCGATTCACTACAGCCTGCACGCCTGTCGTGACGGCACGCTGTTCAAGCGCGTGTTGACCTATGAAACCGAACTGCAACTGGCCGGCTTGCACGAGCGCATGGTGGAGCTGTCCACGGTTGCGCTGGACCAGCTCAAGCAACGCTTGGAAAACCCCGCCTTCGTCGAATAAGCCAACATACCGTCGAGCTTCCGCACGGCCGCGATGCGCCTTAGTCTCGACGGCAAGCCTATCGACCCAACGACCGGACAGCCTGCAAACATCTCCGGCAACATCTTGACAAGGCAAAAGCGTAACCTCTATTGTCTGACAACCTGACTACCAAGGTTTTTTCCATGCTTGAGCTCCAGCGCCCTGACTCGCTCGTTGTACGGGTTGTCAGCGCCATCCGCGCCGAAATCGATTCTGGCCAATTGGCGCCCGAGTCGCGTTTGCCCACTGAACAGCAACTGGCTGAACAACTGAACGTCAGCCGCTCAGTGGTGCGCGAAGCGATTGCCCAACTCAAGGCCGACGGTGTGCTGACAGCCAAGCGTGGCCTGGGCTCATTTATCTCGCAAACCCCTGCGGGTACGGTGTTTCGCTTCCCGGAAAAAAACGGTCGTCGTCCGGACCTGGCGCAGATGTTCGAAGTGCGCCTGTGGATCGAAACCCAGGCCGCCTCGATCGCCGCCCAACGCCGTGATGCCGACGACCTGCAGCGCATGCAGAAGGCGCTGCAGGAAATGCACGACCAGCGCGCCGACTTCGAGGCCGCCGCCCTCGCCGATGTCGAGTTTCATCGCGCCATCGCCGAAGCCAGCAAGAATGACTACTTTGTCGCCTTCCACGACTTTCTGCGCAGCCAGTTGGCCAGTGCGCGCAAAACCGCCTGGGAAAACTCGGCGTCGCGTTTTGCCAGTGGCTCGGCCGACGCCACCCAGGAACACCAGGCGCTTTACCAGGCCATCGCCGACGGTGATGCCCAAGCGGCCGCAGCCAATGCCGAAGCGCACCTGCGCGCAGCGGCCAAACGCCTGCAACTTGAGCTGCCTGCCACGAATTGAATGATCCAAGCTTTGTGCAGCGTGCCTCAGGCACGCCATTTTTTTAACAAAAACATTAGTCTGACAACCTGATAAGCAGACTGAAATGTGCAACCCTTAGGTACTCCAAACCATGATTTACGACTTCTGCATCATCGGCGGTGGCATCGTCGGCCTGGCCACTGCGATGGAGCTGCTCAAACGCCAGCCCAACGCCTCACTGGTGATCCTGGAAAAAGAAGCCTCGCTGGCCAAGCACCAGACCGGGCATAACAGCGGAGTAATTCACGCCGGCATCTACTACGCCCCCGGCAGCCTCAAGGCCGATCTGTGCAAACGCGGCGCCGAGGCCACCAAACGGTTTTGCCGCGAACACGGGATCAAGTTCGAGGTGTGCGGCAAGTTGCTGGTGGCCTCCACGCCCCTGGAAATGCAGCGCATGGAGGCACTTTATGCGCGCTCGCAGTTGAATGAGCTGAAGGTCGAACGCCTGGACGCCGACCAACTGCGCCAGCGCGAGCCCAACATCATCGGTCTGGGCGGCTTGTTTCTCGATGCGACCGGCATTGTCGATTACCGCGAAGTCTGCGAAACCATGGCCCAGGTGATTCGCCGACAAGGCGGTGAGATCTGCCTGGAGCGCACCGTCACCGCCATTTCGGAAGACACCGACAAGGTCACCGTCAACACCCGCGGCGAAGCCTGGCAAGCCAGGCACCTGATGGTCTGCGCCGGCCTGCAGTCGGATCGGCTGGCGACGATGGCCGGAGTCAAGATCGACCACCAGATCATTCCCTTTCGCGGCGAATACTTCCGCCTGCCGGCCTCGAAGAACAACCTCGTCAACCACCTGATCTACCCGATTCCGGACCCGGAACTGCCGTTCCTCGGCGTACACCTGACGCGGATGATCGACGGCAGCATCACGGTCGGCCCCAACGCCGTGCTGGGCCTGGGCCGGGAGAACTACCGCAAGTTCTCGATCAACTGGCGCGACGTGGCGCAGTACGCCAGCTTCCCCGGTTTCTGGAAAACCCTCTGGCAGAACCTGGGTTCGGGCAGCGTCGAGATGAAAAACTCACTGTTCAAGTCCGGCTACCTGGAGCAATGCCGCAAGTACTGCCCGTCGTTGAACCGCGAAGATCTGTTGCCCTATGAAGCAGGCATCCGCGCCCAGGCCGTGATGCGCGACGGCAGCCTGGTCCACGACTTTCTGTTCGCCCAGACGCCCCGCATGCTCCATGTCTGCAACGCGCCCTCACCCGCCGCCACCTCGGCGATTCCCATCGGCGAAATGATCGCCGATCGCATGTTCACACCCGGCTGACACCGCATCCCCGGCCCTTCCCGGGCCATCGCCACAAGCGTCACTTTGACAATAAATATAATGACTCAGAAGGAAGTACAGAATGACGGCAACACCGCATACCGCTGCCCCGGAAACGCCGGCACAAAGCAAAAAACGCCTGCGCAAAGTCGCCGCCGCCACGATCTTCGGATCGATGCTGGAGTGGTACGACTTTTACCTGTACGCCACCATGGCGGCCATCGTGTTCTCGAAGATCTTCTTCGACAACAGCGACCCGAAAACCGCCTCGCTCATGGCCTTTTCCACCTTCGCCATCGGCTTTATCGCCCGCCCCTTCGGCGGCATTCTGTTCGGCTACCTGGGCGACAAGTTCGGCCGCAAACAGGTGCTGGTATTGACCTTCTGCATGATGGGCGTGTGTACCACGCTGATCGGCCTGATCCCCAGCTATGCCTCCATCGGCATCTGGGCGCCGATCATCCTGGTGTTCATCAGGATCATCCAGGGCCTGGGCGCCGGGGCCGAGTTGTCGGGCGCGGCGGTCACTTCCTACGAGCACGCGTCGGAAGGCAAGCGCGGTAGCCAGGGCGCCTGGCCGGCGTTGGGCCTGAACCTGGGCCTGCTCCTGTCGTCATTGACCGTGTACCTGCTGACCATCAATGGCAACGACTTCATGCTGGCAGGCGGCTGGCGTATCCCGTTCATCTGCAGTATCGCGTTGGTGGGCGTCGGCCTGTGGGTGCGCAACAGCATTCCGGAAACCCCGGAGTTCAAGGAGCTGAGCCAGGCACCCAAGGTCGCCAAGCCTTCGCCGCTCAAAGCGCTGTTCAAGAACGATCTCAAGGGGTTGGCGGTGGTGTTCTTCGTAGCCATTGGCTACAACGCCCTGAGCTATATCTTCAAGACGTTTTCCCTGGCCTACCTGACTCAATTCAAAGGCGTCGATGTACACGTCACGTCGCTGTCGGTGACCATTGCCAGCCTTATCGCCATCGTCGCGGTGCCGTGCTTCGGCTGGCTGTGCGACAAATGGAGCAGCAAAAAAGTGCTGGTACTCGGCGGCGTCTGCTCGCTGTTGTTTGCCTACCCGTTCCTGGCCCTGCTCGACACTGGCGACAGCCTGATGATCTACATTGCCATCGGCGTCGGCACCGGCCTGCTCGCTCCCATGATGTTCGCGCCCCAGGGCTCGTTCTTAAGCCGTCAATTCCCGACCCAGACGCGCTCCTCGGGCTTCGGCACCGGCCGCGAAATCGGCACCGCTATCGCCGGCGGCCTGGCACCGCTGGGAGCCTTGTCCCTGGTGGCCGCGTCACCGACCCACGCCACAGGCGGGGTGGTGATTATCCTCGCGATTGCGGCACTGCTGGTGGTGGTGTTCGCCTTGTGCGACCAGGGCCGTAAACACTCGACCTTCAAGAACTGAGCGAAAAACCTCAGTCGACTTCAGCGCGAGGGCCAGGTGTTGGCCTGAGCCCTTGCGCATGACCGACGTCAAGGCCGCTCTTCACGTAACCGGGTAGCCTAAAAATGTGAGATGAGTATTCACTCCCCCGAAGAAACCCTAGGAGCACCCGTTGAAAACCCGTCACTGCCTCGTCGTCCTCTTCCTGATCACGACGTTGACGTTACTCATGGATATACCGGTCAAGACGTGGCTGACCTCAGCGACCCTCAGTTTGCTGCTCGGCACTTGCGCGCTGGTGTACATGGCGGCGTCCTGTGTACTGGCCAGTCGCTGGTCGGTGGTGGAGAACGTGTTTGGCGGCCTGGATCGCGTCTATGAAGTACACAAGTGGTTGGGCATCTGGGCGCTGGTGTTCGCCACGTATCACTTTGTGTTCAAAGCTAACCTGGATGTGTGGAACAGCGTGCCCATCCTCGAGCTGCCCAAATACTGGACGCGCCTCGTCCGTCAACTGAGCTACGTGGCGCTGGGCCTGATCGTGCTGTTGGCGTTGAACCGCAACATTCCTTACAACGTCTGGCGCTGGTGGCACAAGTTGTCTGGCCCGCTGTTCCTGATCGTGATCCTGCACGGGCTGAGTTTCAAATCGCCGATCACCCTGACCGCGCCATCGGGCGTCTGGTTGACCTTGTGCTGCAGCCTGGGCGTCATCGGAGCCCTCTATAAACTGGTGCTTTACCCCTGGGTTGGGCGTGCCGGCGAATACCGGGTGACGGCCGTCAACCGCGCCAACGGC
Organism: Pseudomonas sp. K8; assembly: GCF_014889455.1. Classification (NCBI taxonomy): domain Bacteria; kingdom Pseudomonadati; phylum Pseudomonadota; class Gammaproteobacteria; order Pseudomonadales; family Pseudomonadaceae; genus Pseudomonas; species Pseudomonas sp. K8. The sequence continues at coordinate 63,906 of NZ_VJWO01000025.1, read as the reverse complement.
GCGTTGCATTTGACACTGGCGCCAATTCACAAAGGGTTTGACTTCAAGGCCGGGCAATTCGCGTTCCTGGCCATGCAGGTCAAAGGGTTGCGCGAGCCGCACCCCTTCACAATCGCCAGCGCCAACCGTGAAAACGGGCAGATTGCGTTCATGATCAGAGGGTTGGGAGATTACACCAACGCCCTGGCAGACTGCGCCAAGGTCGGCATGCGCGCCGATCTGTATGCGCCTTACGGGCGCTTCAAGCGTGCCGTGCAGGCCGAACGGGAAATCTGGATCGGCGCCGGTGTGGGTATTTCGCCGTTTATTTCCTGGCTGCAAGACCCAGCCGCCAAAGACTTCGACAAAGCCACGCTGGTCTATTGCTTCACGCCCGCGCGCGCCTTCCCGCCGGCCGAACAGGTGCAGACCATGGCCCGCTTACGAGGTGCGCAATTCGTCAGTAATGCCGGCGGCCTCGAACGCTTGGCCGACACCCTGCGCCAAGCCGTGGCCGAGACCGACCCCGACAAAGTGCATATCAGCTTCTGCGGCCCCAAAGGCTTGCTGGTCAAGGTTCGCGAGCTGATGAACGCCCACCGGATTCCACCGGCCAACCTGCACAGCGAACGGTTCGAGTTTCGCTGAAACCACGGGACGCAGGTCAACCCAGCACCTGAAGGGGGTTTGGCGGTGGACGTAAACTGGCATGATAGCGCCCATCCCACAACCTTCTCTGACTTGCGAGACGCCCCATGAAAACCCCATTGCGACTGGCCCTGCTTTCAGCCCTGTTGACCACCGGCCTGGCCCAGGCGGCCGAGCTGATCCCCATCGACGTACACCGCGACGCCAACTGCGGCTGCTGCAAACAATGGATCCGCCATCTGGAAAGCCACGGCTTCAAGGTCAATGATCACGTTGAAACCGATATGAGCGCGGTCAAACAACGCCTCGGCGTCGCGCCGCGCCTGGGCTCGTGCCATACCGCCGTGATCGACGGCAAGTTCGTCGAAGGTCACGTACCCGCCGAGCACGTGTTGGCGCTGCGCAAGCGCGATGATCTGCTCGGTATCGCCGCGCCGGGCATGCCCATGGGTTCGCCCGGCATGGAAATGGACGGCCACGGCGACGCCTACCAAGTCATCGGCCTGACCCGCGACGGTAAAGATGTGGTGGTGGCCGACTACCCGGCACACTGATCGATGCTGACGGGTTACCTGGGGCTGTTTTTTGCGGCGTTCGGCGCCGCCACCCTCCTGCCCTTGCAATCGGAAGCCGTGCTGGTGGGCCTGCTGCTCAGCGGGCATTACAGCCTGTGGTGGCTGCTGGGCATTGCGACGCTGGGCAACGTGCTCGGCTCGCTGGTCAATTGGCTGCTGGGGCGCTCGATCGAGCACTTCAAGGCGCGGCGCTGGTTTCCGGTCAACGCCCGGCAACTCGACAAGGCGCGCCGCCACTACGAACGCTGGGGGCATTGGACGTTATTGCTCAGTTGGGTGCCGATCATCGGCGACCCGCTGACCTTGATCGCCGGGGTGATGCGCGAACCGCTGTGGCGCTTTTTGCTGCTGGTGACCCTGGCCAAGGGCGTGCGTTATGGCGTGCTGGCCGCGCTGACCCTGCACTGGGTGTTAATCCCCACTTAATCGCCTGCAAACAGCATCCGAGCTCCCCACTCGGAGCCCCGCCATGCCTCTACTGCGCACCTTTTGCGTTGCCGGCCTGCTCGCCGCCGGCGCAGCGCCCGTATTCGCCGCCACCGAAGGCCCCAGCTACGGGCCTGAACTGCAGGGTTTCCAATACCCTTATCCGGTTCAACACTTCCGTTTTCAGTCCCAGGGCAAATCCCTGCACATGGGCTACATGGACATCCCGGCCAACGGCACAGCCAACGGTCGCAGCGTGGTGCTGCTGCACGGCAAGAACTTCTGCGGCGCCACATGGGAGGGTTCGATCAAGGCGCTGAGCGACGCCGGTTACCGCGTGATCGCACCCGACCAGATCGGCTTCTGCACCTCGAGCAAGCCCGACAGCTACCAGTACAGCTTCCAGCAACTGGCGATCAATACCCACCAACTGCTGGAAAAACTCGGCATTCAGAAGGTCACCCTGCTCGGCCACTCCACCGGCGGCATGCTCGCCACCCGCTACGCGCTGCTGTACCCAGAGCAAACCGAGCAACTGGCGCTGGTCAACCCGATCGGCCTGGAAGACTGGAAAGCCCTCGGCGTGCCTTATCGCAGCGTCGACCAATGGTACGAACGCGAATTGCAGGTGAGCGCCGACGGCATCCGCAGCTACGAGCGCGACACCTACTACGCCGGCCACTGGAAGCCCGAATACGAGCGCTGGGTACACATGCTCGCCGGCATGAACAAAGGCCCCGGCCACACCCAGGTGGCATGGAACTCGGCGCTGATTTACGACATGATCTTCACCCAGCCGGTGTACTACGAGTTCAAGGACCTGCAGGTGCCCACGCTGCTGCTGATCGGCACCAGCGACACCACCGCCATCGGCAAAGACCTCGCGCCGCCGGCGGTGAAGGCAAAGATCGGGCACTACGCGGTGCTGGGCAAACAGGTAGCCAAGTTGATCCCCCGCGCCACCCTGGTGGAATTCCCCGGCCTGGGTCACGCACCGCAGATGGAAGAACCGGCGCAGTTCCACAAGGCCTTGCTGCAGGGGCTCGACCACCTTTAATCCAACGTTATAAGAGGCGCCCGCGTATGTCGCTACAGATTGCAGTCATTGATGATTGGCAGGACGTCGCCCGTGATGTGGTGGACTGGTCAGCCCTGGCGGCGCTCGGTCAGGTGCATTTTCTGCATGATTACCCGGCGGACACCGCCACGATGGTCGAGCGCCTGAAAGGCTTCGACGTGATCTGCGTGATGCGCGAACGTTCGACCTTCGATAGCCCGTTGCTGCAAGGCCTGCCCAACCTCAAGCTGCTGGTGACCGGTGGCATGCGCAACGCCGCCATCGACCTTGCCGCCGCCAAAGCCCTGGGTATCCAAGTGTGCGGCACCGACAGCTATAAACACGCGGCACCGGAGCTGACGTGGGCGTTGATCATGGCGTCCACGCGCAACCTGTTGGCCGAAGCCAATTCCCTGCGCGCCGGCCACTGGCAGGTGGGCCTGGGCGGCGACCTGCATGGCCAGACCCTGGGGATCCTGGGGCTGGGCAGCATTGGCCAGAAGGTCGCGCAATTTGCCCAAGTGTTCGGGATGCGGGTGATTGCCTGGAGTGAAAACCTTACACCGCAACGCGCGGCGGAATCCGGGGTGACGTGGGTCAGCAAGCGCGACTTGTTCGCACAGGCCGATATTCTCACCATCCACCTGGTCCTCAGCGAGCGTAGCCGTGGGCTGGTGGATGCCGAGGCGCTCGGCTGGATGAAGCCGACGGCACGCCTGGTCAATACGGCACGCGGGCCGATCGTGGACGAACCGGCGTTGCTGGAGGCCTTGAGCAACGGCCGCCTGGCGGGAGCAGCGCTGGATGTGTATGCCGAAGAGCCACTGCCGGTCGATCATCCGTTGCGCCGTTTGCCTAACGTGCTGGCCACTCCCCACGTCGGGTATGTCAGCGAGCAGAATTACCGGCAGTTCTATCAGCAGATGATTGCCGATATCCAGGCTTGGGCCGCGGGCACGCCCATTCGCGTGCTCGGCTGACGCACCAATTCAGCGCACGCGCACTGCTGTGACGAGGCGCCTGCTCCCGAAACGCCCCTGAAGCGGGGCGCCAGCCCACCAACCGGACCGAGCGCCCTCGCTACGCACTGTCCGCGGATCGCCAGGCGCCCACACCGTGTTCCAACGTCGCATATCGTTACAAGTTTTTTTGTCCTACAAAATTTCCACATAAACCCTACAGTCTTTAGGATTTGTCCTAGACTCAAGCTCGATGGGTCCGTTCAAAAACAAAAGCCCCGCAAAAAATCGAAACTTTCAAACTCTGCCGTAGGTCAGGTTTAGGGTAAGGCGTGCATAAGCGGTTCAGACCGAATGCCCGTCCATCCAATCTATTTCAGCTAACCGTGCAACTGGCACAAGCCTTGCCAGTTTGTATAGCGCTTGTGCGTCTGGCCGCAGGAAGCGGTCTTCGGAGCTAGTGGCAGCGGGCCACTAGCCAACCAACATGTGGGAGAGAACTATGATCAGTGCCGCAGTAGAAACTCAGGGAGAGCGTTTTAGTAAATCGGCAGGGGGGCCAACATCGTTGGTCGATCTGCCCAATGCTGTGCGGCCGGTCGTGAGTCATAACCCCAATCGAAAGAAAGTCTTGTTCGTCACTTCCGAATTTGCCGACCTGGTCAAGACCGGCGGCCTAGGCGATGTTTCCGCCGCCCTGCCCCGCGCCATGGGGCACTTGCACGATGTGCGTGTGCTGATCCCCGGTTACCCGCAGGTGATGGAAAGCGACAACCCGATCCATATCATCGGCGAACTGGGTGGCCACGCCGCGCTGCCGCCATGCAAGATCGGGCGCATGGACCTCAAGGATGGCCTGGTTATCTATGTACTGATCTGCCCCGAACTGTACGAGCGCGAAGGCACGCCCTATGGCGCCAACAACGGCCGCGACTGGCCGGACAACCACATCCGCTTCGCGCGCCTGGGCCTGGCCGCTGCCGACATGGCCGCCAACCTCGCCCAGATCCACTGGTGCCCGGACCTGGTGCATGCCCACGACTGGCCCGCCGGCCTGGCCCCCGCCTATATGCACTGGCGTGGGTCACGCACACCGACCCTGTTCACCATCCACAACCTGGCGTACCAGGGCGTGGTCAGCCTGGCCTCCACGCCGGAGCTGGGCATTCCGCCCCATGCGCTGCAACAGGAAGGCATGGAGTTCTACGGCAAGATGTCGTTCCTCAAGGCGGGGATGGCTTACTCCAGCCACATCACCACCGTGAGCGCCACCTACGCCCAGGAAATCACCACCCCGGAATTCGGCTGCGGTCTGGACGGCTTCCTCGCCAGCAAGACCCAGCAAGGCTTGCTCAGCGGCATTCCCAACGGCATCGATGAAAGCTGGGAAGCCTCCACCGACACGCACCTGACCCACAACTTCAATATCGGCGATTGGGAAGGCAAGGCAGTCAACGCCGCCCACGTGCGCAACCTGTTTGGCCTGCATGACTCAACCGGCCCGCTGTTCGCCGTGGTCTCGCGGCTGGTCTATCAAAAAGGCCTGGACCTGACCGAAGCGGTCGCCAGCTTTATCGTCGAGAACGGCGGCCAGATCGCGATCATCGGCCGTGGCGAGCCGGAAGAAGAACAGGCCATGCGCGAACTGGCGCTGCGCTTCCCGGGCCAGGTCGGTGTACGCATCGGCTTCAACGAAACCGACGCCCGCCGCATGTTTGCCGGCAGCGACTTCCTGCTGATGCCGTCGCGCTATGAACCGTGCGGCTTGAGCCAGATGTACGCGCAGCGCTTCGGCTCGCTGCCGGTGGCGCGCAACACCGGCGGCCTGGCGGACACCATCGAAGACGGCGTCACCGGGTTCCTGTTCAACGAGTCCACCGTGGACAGCTACCGCGAAGCCCTGAACCGTGCGTTCAAAGTGTTCGCCTACCCAGGCCTGCTCAATGCCATGCGCTGCCGGGCGATGACCCAACCGTTCAACTGGTGCCAGGCGGTCGAACCCTATGCCGAACTGTATGAACAACTGGTGGCCAAGGCGCTGGGGAAATCGACTAAATAATCAAGGGAGGTCTTCATAGATGCCGTTACGGACTCTGGAAACCTGGCCCCACGGCGCAATCATGCTGGACGCGCAACACACGCGTTTCGCCTTGTGGGCGCCCGACGCGTTTTATGTCAGCGTTGAATTGCAAGATGGCCGCTCGGTCGCCATGCTGCCCCAGGCAAATGGCTGGTTCGAAACGGAGATAAAGTGCCCCGCAGGCACGCGCTACCGCTACAACATCGATGGGGAAATGGATGTCCCCGATCCCGCATCCAGGGCCCAGGCCTCGGACGTGCATGGCTGGAGCCTGGTGGTCGACCCGCTCGCCTATGAATGGCGACACCACCCATGGCAGGGCCGCCCCTGGCATGAAGCGGTGATCTACGAACTGCATGTCGGCGCGCTGGGCGGCTTCGCAGCCGTCGAGCAGCACCTGCCACGCCTGGCCGAACTGGGCGTTACCGCGATTGAGTTGATGCCCCTGGCGCAATTCCCCGGCGAGCGCAATTGGGGCTACGACGGCGTGCTGCCCTACGCGCCGCACGCCGCCTACGGCAGCCCCGAACAGCTCAAGCATCTGATCGACAGCGCCCATGAACACGGGCTCGCGGTCTTGCTCGACGTGGTCTACAACCACTTCGGCCCCGATGGCAACTACCTGGGCCAGTACGCCAAAGACTTCTTCCAGCAAGATGTGCATACGCCATGGGGCGCCGGCATCGACTTCGCGCGGCGTGAAGTGCGGGACTTCTTTCTGGACAACGCCCTGATGTGGCTGCTCGACTACCGCTTCGACGGCCTGCGCCTGGACGCGGTACACGCCATCGACAACCCCGGTTTCCTGCGGGAACTGGCGCACCGGGTGCGCCAGCAGGTCGACATCGGTCGTCATGTTTGGCTGGTGCTGGAAAACGAACTGAACCAGGCCAGCCTGCTGAAACACGATTTCGATGCGCAATGGAACGACGACTTCCACAACGTATTGCATGTGCTGCTGACCGGCGAAACCGATGCCTACTACAGCGACTTTGCCCAAGCGCCTACCGCCAAACTCGCACGTTGCCTCAGCGACGGCTTTGTCTACCAGGGCCACACCACGCGCCACGGGCATGCACGCGGCGAACCCAGCAGCGGCTTGCCGCCCACCGCCTTCGTGGCGTTCTTGCAGAACCACGACCAGATCGGCAACCGCGCCCTCGGCGAACGCCTGCACCAACTGTGTTCGCCCCAGGCGCTGAAGGCGGCGACCACCTTGCTACTGATGTCGCCGATGATCCCGTTGCTATTCATGGGCGATGAAGTCAACGCCAGCGAGCCGTTTCTGTTTTTCACTGACCACCATGGCGAACTGGCTGAAGCGGTACGCGAAGGACGTCGCAATGAATTCGCCGATTTCGCCGCGTTCCACGACCCCGAGCGGCGCGAGCGGATTCCCGATCCCAACGCGCTGCCGACCTTCGAGCAATCGGCGCCGTCGTTCGCCGCCAACGAACACACCGAGTTCTATCGCCACCTGCTGCGCCTGCGCCACCAGCATATCGTGCCGCACCTGCCCGGCAGCGTGGCCCTCGGTGCGCAGGTGCTGGCAGACCGCGCTGTCAGTGCGCGTTGGCGCCTGGGCAACGGCAGCCTGTTACAGATCGACCTGAACCTGAGTGCCACGGCCCTGGATCACCCCGCTGCGCAGCATGTGCTGTTCCAAACGCCAGCGCATGACCACGCGCACCTGGCGCCCTTCAGCGCACGCGTTACCCTATCCCCTGTTGGAGAGCACCCTTGAGCGAAGCGAACCTGGAAATCCTCGCCGGCCGAGCGGGCCTGGCGGTCGATTGGATCGACGCAAACGGCCGCCCGCAACGTGTCAAACCGGACGCCCTGCGCGCCGTCCTCAAAGGCCTGGGCCACCCGGCCGACAGCGATGCCGAGATCGGCGCCAGCCTGCGAGACCTGGAGCAAGTGCAACAGGACAAACACCTGCCGCCCTTGCTCACCGTCGACAGTGGCGAAGGCCTGGACCTGGCGCGCTACTTCGCGCCCGACACCGTCTGCCGGGTCAGCCTCGAGGAGGGCGAAGTCCTCGAATTACGCCTCGACGGCAACGCAGTACTGCCCGGCGTGATCGCCCTCGGCTACCACCAAGTGCATATCGCCGACCAGGCCTTCACCCTGGCCGTGGCCCCTCGTCACTGCTACAGCGTCGCCGATGCCGTCGACAGTCAAACCCCACGTGCCTGGGGCCTGAGCGCCCAGTTGTACGCCCTGCGCCGCCTCGGCGACGGCGGGTTCGGCGACACCCTGGCGCTGGAACACCTGGCCCGCTCGGCCGCCGAACGCGGGGCCGACGCCCTGGCGATCAGCCCGATGCACGCGATGTTCAGCGCCGACCCCGAGCGCTACAGCCCGTACTCGCCGTCGAGCCGCCTGTTTCTCAATAGCCTGTACGCATCGCCCGGCTGCATCCTGGGTGAGCGCCAGGTGCGCAATGCCATCGAGGCCTGCGGTCTGGCCGACGAGCTGCACACCCTCGAACAACACACCCTGATCGACTGGCCCACCGCAGCCAAGGCCAAACACCGCCTGTTGCGTGCCCTGTACGACGACTTCCGCCACGGTCAACACCCGCAACACGCCGACTTCCTCAGTTTCCGCCAAGCGGGCGGTGAAGCCCTGGAGAACCACTGCCGTTTCGAAGCGGTCCAGGCCGCGCGCGCCGCCGCTGGCGAAGACCTCGACTGGCGCCATTGGCCAGAGCAATGGCGCAGCCCGCAAAGCCCGGCACTCCTGCGCTTCGCCGAGGAAAACCGCGAGGACATCGGCTTCTACGCCTTCGGCCAATGGCTGATCGCGCGCTGCCTGGAACGCGCCCAACAAGCCGCCCGAGGCAGTGGCATGAGTATCGGCCTGATCGCCGACCTGGCCGTCGGCGCCGACGGTGGCGGCAGCCAGGCCTGGAGCCGCCAGGACGAATTGCTCGCCGGCCTGACCGTCGGCGCGCCGCCGGACATTCTCAACCGCGCCGGCCAGGGCTGGGGCATCTCCGCCTTCGCCCCGGAAGGCCTCAAGCGCCATGGCTTCCGTGCGTTTATCGAGATGCTGCGGGCCAATTTCGCCCACGCCGGCGGCTTGCGTATCGACCATGTGATGGGCCTGCAACGCCTGTGGGTGATGCCCATGGATGCCTCGCCCCAGGACGGCGCCTACCTGTATTACCCGGTGGACGATCTGTTGCGTCTGCTGGCGCTGGAATCGCACCGCCACCAGGCCATCGTCCTCGGCGAAGACCTCGGCACCGTGCCCGACGGCCTGCGCGACAAACTCATCGGCCGCTCGATTCTGGGCATGCGCGTGCTGCTGTTCGAACAGGGTCATGATGGCCAATTCAAGCCGATCCTCGACTGGCCGGACAACGCCCTGGCCACCACCAGCACCCACGACCTGCCAACCCTCAATGGCTGGTGGCACAGCCGCGACATCGACTGGAACGTCCAGCTCGGCCTGATCGACGCGCCCACCACGGAGCAATGGCGCGAGCACCGCCTGCGCGAACGCCAGGCACTGCGCCAGGCCTTGAGCCAGGACCCGCAGAACTTCGTCGATGAAGTGCGCAATGAAACCGACCACATGATCGACGCCAGCGTGCGCTACCTCGGCCACACCCGCGCGCCGCTGGTGCTGCTGCCGCTGGAAGATGCCTTGGGCCTCGAAGAACAAGCCAACCTGCCCGGCACCGTCGACACCCACCCCAATTGGCGCCGCCGCCTGCCGGGTGAGGCGGCGAGCCTGCTCGACAACGCGGGGGCCGCGCGCCGCCTGGAACTGCTGGCGGTGGCGCGCAATCAAGCCCATGAGCGTGACCGATGAAGGCTCTGCCCCTGCGCGCTACCCAGCGCCTGCAGTTTCATAAAGGGTTCACCCTCGATGACGCGGTGGCTCTGGTGCCGTACTTTGCCCGGCTGGGCATCAGCCATCTGTATGCCTCACCGCTGCTCAGTGCCCGCGCAGGTTCCATGCATGGCTATGACGTGGTCGACCCCACCACCGTCAACCCGGAGCTGGGCGGCGAAGCGGCGTTGCGCCGCCTGGTGGCCGCCCTGCGCGAACACGACATGGGGCTGATCCTCGATATCGTGTCCAACCACATGGCCGTGGGCGGCGCCGATAACCCCTGGTGGCTGGACCTGCTGGAGTGGGGCCGGTTGAGTCCCTACTGCGAATTTTTCGACATTCAATGGCACTCGCCCGACCCGCTGCTCAAGGGCCAATTGCTCGTGCCGTTCCTCGGCTGCGACTACGGCGAAGCCCTGCAAGCCGGCACGTTGACCCTGCACTTCGACGCCGCGCATGGCAGTTTTTCCGTCGAGCACTACGAACACCGCTTCCCGATCTGCCCACAAGATTACGCGACGATTCTGGGCGCCGATGAACTGCTCAAGCCCCTCGCCGACCGCTTCAGCACCCTCGCCTACCAGAGCGATGCCTACGCCGAAGCGGCCTGGCTCAAACAAGCCCTGGCCGAACGCGCCACCGACAACGCCGTGCGGCAGGCCATCGAACAGCGGCTGGGCACCTTCGACGCACGTCAGCCAGAAGGTTTCCAGCGCCTGCACGGGCTGTTGGAGCAACAGGCCTATCGCCTGGCCAGTTGGCGCACCGCGGCGGACGATATCAACTGGCGGCGCTTCTTCGATGTCAACGATCTGGGCGGCCTGCGCGTAGAACGCAGTGCCGTGTTTGAAGCCACCCACGGCAAGATTTTCGAGTTGATCAGCCAGGGGCTGGTCGATGGCCTGCGCATCGACCATATCGACGGGCTGGCCGACCCACGCGGGTATTGCCGCAAGCTGCGGCGGCGGGTCGATACGCTGTCGCCCGAGCGTCACCTGCCGATTTTCGTCGAAAAAATCCTCGGCGAAGGCGAAACCCTGCGCGAGGACTGGCAGGTGGACGGCACCACCGGCTACGAATTCATGAACCAGCTGTCGCTGCTGCAACACCGCCCGCAAGGCTTCGCAACGCTGGCCGAGCTGTGGACCCGGCACAGCGAACGGCCGTCGGCCTTTATCGAAGAAGCCTGGCTGGCGCGCCGGCAGATCCTCAACGGTTCTCTTGCCGGCGACTTCGAAAGCGTGGCCCAGGCCCTGCTGCAAGTGGCCCGCGACGACGTGATGAGCCGCGACCTGACCCTCGGCGCGATCCGCCGCGCCCTGCAGGAACTGATCGTGCATTTCCCGGTGTACCGTACCTACATCAGCGCCTGTGGCCGCAGCGAACGCGACGACACGTTTTTCCTGCAAGCCCTGGCGGGCGCGCGCAGCACCTTGAGCGAAGGCGACTGGCCGGTGCTGGACAACCTGGAAAAATGGTTGGGCGGCCAACCGTGGCGCAATCGCCCGCTCGGCCGCGAGCGCAAGCTGCTCAAGCATGCCTGCGTGCGCTTCCAGCAATTGACCTCGCCGGCCGCCGCCAAAGCCGTGGAAGACACCGCGTTCTATCGCTCGGCGGTGTTGCTGTCGCGCAACGACGTGGGCTTCAGTACCGAACAGTTCAGCGCACCGCTGGCCGATTTTCACGCGGCCAATCAGCAGCGCTTGCAGGCGTTCCCCGACAACCTGCTGGCCACCGCCACCCACGACCACAAACGCGGTGAAGACAGCCGCGCCCGCCTCGCCGTGTTGAGTGAGTGCGCAGGGTGGTATGCCGAACAGGTGACGCATTGGCGCCGCCTCGCCGCGCCGTTGCGCAACGACGCCAGCAGCCCATCGGCAGGCGATGAGTTGATCCTCTATCAGGTACTGCTCGGCAGTTGGCCGCTGGACCTGCACCTGGACGACCGGCCGGCACTCGAGGCCTATCAACAACGCCTCTGGCAATGGCAACAAAAGGCCCTGCGCGAAGCCAAGTTGCAGAGCAGTTGGAGCGCGCCCAACGAGGCTTACGAACAGGGCGTGGAAACGTTTCTCACGCGCCTGCTGCTCAGCGACGCAGGCCGCGCACTGCGCACCGCCATCGGCGCCGCCGCCCAAGCGATTGCCCCCGCTGGCGCGCTCAATGGGCTGGCGCAATCCTTGCTTCGAGTCACAGTGCCGGGTGTGCCGGACCTGTACCAGGGCAATGAGTTCTGGGACTTCAGCCTGGTCGACCCGGACAACCGCCGCCCGGTGGATTTCAACGCACGGCAGCACGCGCTGGATACCCCACCGGACATCGGCAAGCTGTTGTTCAACTGGCGGGACGGGCGTATCAAACAAGCCTTGATCGCCCAGGTGCTGGCCTTGCGCAAGGCCCATCCTGAACTGTTCCATCGGGGCAGCTACACGCCCCTGGACGTGGTCGGTCGACACGCCGAGCACGTGGTCGCGTTCTGCCGCGAATACCACGGCAAACGCGCACTGGTGGTGGTGCCGCGCTGGCCCTATCGCCTGCTGGAAAACGGTGTGCATCCCCAGGTCAATGCGCGGGTTTGGGGCGATACCCGAGTGAAATTACCGTTCGCCGCGCCAACCGAAAACTGGAAGGGACTTTTTCATACACGCGCAGTCACACCAGACAAGGAGCTGTTGATCAGCACTGCGCTGGGGGATTTCCCGGTCAACGTCTTTATCGATCCTGATGATCAATCAAGCTGAAATTTTCTGCGAGGAACATTGTGATGAGTACTGAAGACAAACGTGTTCGCGAATTCGCGTATCAGATCTGGGAATCGGAGGGCAAGCCGCAAGGTCAGGATGCGCGCCATTGGGAAATGGCCCGCAAGTTGGCAGAAGCCGAAGCGCTGACGCCCAGCAAGCCCAAACCCGCCGCCAAACCGAAAACCGCGCCCAAGCCGGCAGCAAAAGCCAAGCCGCCGGCAGCGGCCGCAGGCAAACCGGCCACGCCGGCGGCTAAAAAGCCGGCGGCCACAAAAAAGCCCAAGCCGTAAGCCCTGTGCCGTCATGAACCTCCGGCCGGCAACCCCGGCCGGAGGTCAGCCACTTGCCCGATTATTAGCTGACCCCTCGTCAGCAGGGCTACGTTCGGCCCGAAAAAAGACCCATGCAGGAGCAACACAATGAGCAAAGCCGATAAAAAACAGGCCCCCCCGGCCCACGAACCATCGCGGATTCGCGAAGGTTTGCCCTTCCCCCTGGGGGCGACCTGGGACGGCCTGGGTGTCAACTTTGCCCTGTTCTCGGCCAACGCCACCAAAGTCGAGTTGTGCCTGTTCGACAACGCCGGCGTGGTCGAGCTGGAACGTATTGAACTTCCCGAATACACCGATGAAATCTTCCACGGCTACTTGCCCGACGCCCACCCCGGGCTGATTTACGGCTACCGTGTGTACGGCGCGTATGACCCGGCCAACGGCCACCGTTTCAACCACCACAAATTGCTGATCGACCCCTACGCCAAACAGCTGGTGGGTGAACTCAAATGGTCCGAGGCGCTGTTTGGCTACACCATCGGCCACCCCGACGACGACCTCAGTTTCGACAAACGCGACAGTGCGCCCTTCGTGCCCAAGTGCAAGGTCATCGACCCAGCGCACACCTGGGGCGACGACCAACCGGTGCGCGTGCCATGGGACCGAACGATCATTTATGAAACCCACCTGCGTGGCATCAGCATGCGTCACCCCTCGGTCGGCGAGGCCGTGCGCGGCACCTGCGCCGGGCTGATGGAAGACGATCTGCTCAAGCACATCCGCCAGTTGGGTATTTCTTCCGTGGAACTGTTGCCGGTACACGCCTTTGTCAACGACCAGCATTTGCTGGAAAAAGGCATGACCAACTACTGGGGCTACAACAGCATCGCCTTCTTCGCCCCGGACCCGCGCTACCTGGCCAGCGGCAAGATCGCCGAGTTCAAGGAGATGGTCGCGCACCTGCACGAAGCCAAGCTGGAAGTGATTCTCGACGTGGTCTACAACCACACCGCCGAAGGCAACGAGCGCGGCCCGACCCTGTCCATGCGCGGCATCGACAACGCTTCCTACTACCGCCTGATGCCGGACGACAAGCGCTTCTATATCAATGATTCCGGCACCGGCAACACCCTCGACCTGAGTCACCCGTGCGTGCTGCAGATGGTCACCGACTCCCTGCGTTACTGGGCCACCGAGATGCACGTCGACGGTTTCCGCTTCGACCTGGCGACCATCCTCGGCCGTTATCGTGACGGGTTCGACGAGCGCCACAGTTTCCTCGTCGCCTGCCGTCAAGACCCGGTGCTGCGCCAGTTGAAACTCATCGCCGAACCCTGGGACTGTGGCCCCGGCGGCTATCAGGTGGGCAACTTCCCGCCGGGCTGGGTGGAATGGAACGACCGCTTCCGCGACACCGTGCGCGCCTTCTGGAAAGGCGATGACGGCCAGCTGGCGGACTTCGCCGGGCGCATGACCGCATCCGGCGAGATGTTCAACCACCGTGGCCGCCGGCCTTACAGCTCGGTGAACTTCATCACCGCCCACGACGGTTTCACCCTGCATGACCTGGTGTCGTACAACGACAAGCACAACGAAGCCAACGACGAAAACAATCAGGACGGCAGCAACAACAACCTGTCCTGGAACCATGGCGTCGAAGGCCCCACCGACGACCCGGAAATCAACGCCCTGCGCCTGCGCCAGATGCGCAACTTCTTCGCCACCCTGCTGCTCGCCCAAGGCACGCCGATGCTGGTGGCCGGGGATGAGTTCGCGCGCACCCAGCACGGCAACAACAACGCCTACTGCCAGGACAGCGAGATCGGCTGGGTCAACTGGGAGCTGGACGATGACGGCAAGGCGCTGCTCAAGTTCGTCAAGCGCGTGATCAAACTGCGCATGACGTACCCGATCCTGCGCCGTGGCCGCTTCCTGGTGGGCGACTACAACGAAGACATCGGCGTGAAGGACGTCACCTGGCTCGCGCCGGATGGCAACGAGATGAGCACCGAACAGTGGGAAGACAGTCACGGCCGTTGCCTGGGCATGCTGATGGATGGCCGCGCCCAGGAGACCGGGATTCGCCGTCCGGGTGGCGATGCCACGTTGTTGCTGGTGGTCAACGCCCATCACGACTTGGTCAATTTCCGCCTGCCCCCCGTGCCGGAAGGCCAGTTCTGGACCTGCATGCTCGACACCCATGACACGACGATACGCGGGCAGGAACGCTTTGATTTCCACCATGAGTACGCGGTCACCGGGCGCTCGCTGCTGCTGTTTGAACTGCAGCACGACGAAGAGGTGTGACATGGGCCTGCATGGATTCCTTCAAGGCTACCAAGGCTATGCGGACACGCAGGCCCTGGGCGCGGCCTTGAAGGCGCTGCAGGCCGAGGGGCTGGACCGCCTGCCGCTCCCCGGCAGCGGCCAGACCCTCGAACGGTTCAGCCGCTTGGCCCAGGTCGCCGGACACGACCTGCGCTTGTGCAAGTTGTTCGAAGGTCACACCGATGCCTTGGCGATCATTGCCGAGCTGCGCAGCCCCTTGCCGCCGGAGGGCAGCCTCTGGGGCATGTGGGCGGCAGAACCGCCGACGGCCAGGGTGCGGGCGCGGCGCAACGGCCATCGTCTGGTGCTGCAGGGGCGTAAAGCCTGGTGTTCGGGGGCGGCGGTGGTCAGCCATGGGTTGTTGACCGCCTGGGACGAGGAGGATCGCCAGCAATTGGTCGCAGTGGAGATGGGCCAGCCCGGCATCTGCGTGACCGATGAGGGGTGGCAGGCGGTAGGCATGGCGGCCACCGGCAGTGTCGACGTCCTGTTCGAGGCGGCCAGCGGGATTGCCATCGGCAGGCCCGGCGACTACCTCGCCCGCCCCGGCTTCTGGCAAGGCGCCGTCGGTATCGCAGCGTGCTGGTATGGCGCGGCGCAACGCCTGGCTGAAGTGCTGCGCGAGCAGTGCAACAGGCGTGCGGAACCGCATGCCCTGGCCCACCTCGGCGCGGTCGACAGCGCCTTGAACAGTGCCGCCTGCGTGTTGCGCGCCAGTGCGCGGCAGATCGACCGCGCCCCGCTGGCCGATGCCAGGCAACTGGCCCAACAGGTACGCGCGTCTCTCGAAGACACGGTTGAACAGGTCATGCGCCACGTCGGTCGCGCCGCCGGTGCGGGGCCTTTTTGCAAAGATCCGCACTTTGCCCAACTGATGGCGGACCTGCCGGTGTATGTACGTCAAAGCCATGCCGAGCGTGACCTGGCCGCCCTCGGTGAACAGGTTGCCGCCGAGCCACCTGGGAGGTGGCAGTTATGAAAGCCAATCCGATCGTGGGCCAGGGCACGTCGCTGCATCAGTGGCAGACCTCGTCCCACATGGCCGAACTGGCGCCGATCAGCGTCGAACAGTTGGTGCCCGAAGGGCATCGCGCAGTGATCATCGCACCGCACCCGGACGATGAAGTGCTGGGCTGCGGCGGCCTGTTGCAAGGCTTGGCCGCACTGGGTCGGGCGATCCAGTTGATCTCTGTCACCGATGGCAGCGCCAGTCACCCCGGTTCGCGGCGCTGGTCGGTGGAGCGCCTCAGCGTGGTGCGCCCGCAGGAGTCGGCCCAGGCCTTGCACCGCCTCGGCTTGCCGCTGCACCGGTTGAAGTGGCTGCGCGCCGGGTTTACCGACAGCCAGGTCGCCGCCCGCGAAGCGCAGTTGGCCGCGTTTATTGAGCGCCACCTCAAACCCAGGGACGTGGTGTTCACCACCTGGCGCGAAGACGGCCACTGCGACCATGAAGCCGTCGGCCGCGCCAGCGCCAGTGCCGCACTGGCGGTCGGCGCGACCCTGTACGAGTTGCCCGTGTGGACCTGGCACTGGGCAACCCCGGAAGACAGCCAGGTACCGTGGCATCGCGCGCGCAAACTCCCGCTGAGTTGCCAAGTCGTCGCGCGCAAGCGCCATGCCATCCACGCGTTCGCCAGCCAATTGGAGGGCGATCCGCAGATCGGCTTGCCGCCGGTGCTGGCACCGTATGTCGTCGAGCGTTTGCTGCAGCCTTTTGAAGTGGTGTTTGTATGAGCGTGGCGACACCGTATTTTGATCGGCTGTTCGCCGACAACGATGACCCCTGGGCCTTCCGTCAACGCTGGTACGAGCGGCGCAAGCGCGCGCTGACCTTGGCGCTGTTGACCCGCCCGCGTTACGCCGCGATTTTTGAGCCCGGCTGCGCCAATGGTGAACTGAGCGTCGAACTGGCGCCGCGTTGTGACCGCCTGGTGTGCTGCGATACCGCGGCCGCGGCAGTGGCCCTGGCCAAGACACGTCTGATGGGATTTCCCCATGCCCAGGTGCAGCAGAGTCGCCTGCCCGCACAGTGGCCTGACGGCCGCTTCGACCTGATCGTCCTGAGCGAGCTGTGTTACTACCTCGACGCCGATGACCTCACCCGCCTGATCGACTGCGCCCTCGCCGCGCTGAGCGACGACGGTCAACTGCTGGCCTGTCACTGGCGCGCGCCGATCGACGGCTGCCCGCAAACCGCCGCCCAAGTGCATGCGCTGCTCGAGCAACGGCTGGCCATGCCGTGTGTTGCGCGGCACCACGACAGTGACTTCCTGCTCGACCTCTGGAGCCGCGACGGTACGTCGGTCGCCACCCATGAGGGCCTGCGTTGAGCGGCCTGAGACGGGGCCGTTAAAAAAAATCGAAGTTACAAGATGTGAAAGCAGCGAATCCTTGTCTATGCTGAGGACGCCTTGCCGGCAATCCAGGATTGAAATGCCGAGCAATCGCTGCAGCGGAGCCTGCGGCGACTAAAAAGAGCGTCGTCCCGTCCACGGGCTACGACCCAGCATCAATTGACAAGGACGTGCCCGCCATGAAACCCGCCTCCCTCAGCGAAAGCCGCCGCGGCCCAGCGCAGATCTGGAACAGTGCCCCGCAGTTGGCGCAAATCCCCGCCATTCACCCTCACTCGCTGGTGCCTGCGGGTGCGCGGGTGGTCATCATCGCGCCCCACCCCGGCGATGAAGTGTTGGCCTGTGGCGGTTTGCTGCAACGGCTGAGCACCCTCGAACACCCGATGCTATTGATTTCCATCACCGACGGCAGCGCCAGCCACCCCGGCTCGAATGTCTGGCCGGCGAGGCGCTTGAGCGTGGTGCGGCCCCAGGAAAGCGTCGAAGCGCTGCGCCGGCTGGGCATGCCGCTGCACAGCCTGAAGTGGATTCGCGGCGGCTTTCGCGATGACGCGCTGGCCGCCAGCGAACACCCCATGAGCCAACTCATCGCCCGATATCTACAGCCCGGCGATGTGGTCTTCAGCACCTGGCGCAACGACGGCAACGCCGACCACGACGCCGTCGGCCGTGCCAGCGCCAAGGCATGCAGCCTGGTCGGGGCACGTCTGTATGAGCTGCCGATCTGGGCCTGGCATTGGACGGCGCGCGAAGGTTCGATGATCCCCTGGCAGCGTGCGCGCAAGGTGCGCCTCGACACCTGGAGCGTGGCGCGCAAGCTGCATGCGGCCCATGCCTATGCCAGTCAACTGGCCGGAGACCCGGAGATCGGGCTCGCGCCGATGCTCGCCCAGGTGTTGCTGGAGCGGATGCGCGAGCCCTATGAGATCGTGTTCGTCTAGAAGCCCACTCGTCTATACCTGTTATTTCTGACAGTGGCGGCCCGTTTGATGTGCGACTAAGGTGCAAAAAACCTGCACTGCTTAAGGCGCAGTCGAGAAAGCCATGCCAACCCTTTGCATTGGCCGATGTTTTCAGAATCGGGTAACCGGTACTCCCTGATCCGTATCGTTCGTTGTTGCCATGGTCCGAACGCACCTGCTTGTCCAGGTGCCGGGAGATGTTCCCTTCGAACGAGGACGGGTCATGCGCGCACCAACACCTTCTTTGTGGTACCTGGGCATCAGCTCAATCATCGCCGTGACGGCGTGGCCGCTCCCCTCTTATGGCGCATGCACGATCAACAACAGCGCCGGCGACGACATCTCCACCTGCGACAGTGCCTCGGCACCGGGGTTTACCGACACCGGTGGCAACAACGCCCTGAATATCAGTGGCAGCGGCGCCATCAACGGCAATGTCACCTTTGGTGCGGGTAACGACCTGGTGGACGTGAACGGGCCGACGGCGGCGCTCAACGGTGCGCTGAACCAAGGCGACGGCGCGAATATTTTCCGCCTCAACCTGGGCACCGTCACTGGCTCGGTCGCCCAAGGCGCAGGCGCGGATGTGGTGCAGATCACCGGCGGGCAAGCGGGTGCAATAAGCCAAGGCGGCGGCATCGACAGCTTTGCCATGAGCGGCGGCACCATCGCTTCCCTGGCCCAGGGCGATGGCCTGGACACCTTCAACATGAGCGGCGGGGTCATCACCGGGGCGTTTGAAGATGGCGACCAAGCCACGATGAGAAGCGGCACCATTGGCCGGGTCGATATGAAGCTCGATAACAACGTGTTCGACATGCAAGGCGGCACCATCCTGGGCAATCTGGTCACCGGGTTCGGCAATGACCATATTCTCGTCTCGGGCACCAGTTACATCGGCGGCAACATCAGCACCAGCGGCGGCGATGACTTGATTGAAGTCAGCGGCGGCACGGTCAACGGGCAAATCCTCGCCAGTTTCGGCAAGGACCAGTTGATCTGGCGCGATGGCGGCAAGGTCAACGGCTTGATCGTCATGGGCGCCGACGACGACACCGCGCTGCTGAAAAACCTCAACGAAACGTCGCTGTCCTCCAACCCCTTGGTGGATGGTGGCCTGGGTAACGACACGCTCACATTCGACAATACGCAGACCGACGTCCCCGCACGCTATACCGGCTGGGAACAGGTGCTGCTGGATAACGGCTCGGACCTCAAGCTGGGCGGTGCCTTCGTGCTGGGCGACAGCGCAACCGGCAGCGGCATCATGAGCCTCGACGGCTCGAGCAAATTGACTGTCACCAACGGTTCGATCGACCCCTTTACCGCCGGCCAATCCGTCACCTTGAACAACGGCGGCCTGATCGACATGACCATCGGCAGTACCAGCGCCACCGACACGCTGACAGTGAACGGGAACTACAACGGCAACGCTGGCCGACTCGCCCTGCAAAGCGTCTTGGGCAGCGACGGCTCACCCAGCGATTTGCTGGTGATCGGCACGGGCCAGATCAGCGGCACCACCGCTATCAGCGTGACCAATCTCGCCGGGCCGGGGGCCGAAACCGTGCAGGACGGCATCCAGGTGGTCCGCGCAATCAACGGCGCCAGCGGCGTCGGCACCCAGTTCACCCTGGCAAACCGGGTTTCCGCAGGCGCCTTCGACTACTACCTGTTCAAAGGGGGCGACAACGCGGGCACGGGCGAAAACTACTACCTGCGCTCTTCAGTGCCGGTGGCGCCGCTGCCGGGCCCGGTGACGCCGCTCCCCGAACCGGTGGTGGGCACCCCTGAACTGCCGACCAATCCGGGCCTCACGCCGATCCCGATCTATCGCCCGGAAGTACCGATCTACGCGGTGTTGTTTCCTGCCGCGCAACAAATCGTACAGGCCATGCTGGGCACCTATCACGAACGCATGGGCGATCAGCGCCAACAACAGCAGACCGGTGCGTTTCCTGCCGGTTGGGGGCGTGTGTATGGCAACAGCAGCCGCCAGAGCTTTGCCGGCACGGTGAGCCCGACGCTGGACAGTTCGATGTCCGCCTTCCAGATCGGTACCGACGTGTACGCGAGCGCTACCGCCAACGGCGCGGTGCAGCGAGTCGGCTTCTTCGTCGGCCACAGTCGCTTGAAAGGTGACGTGAAAGGCTTCAACGGCGGCTGGCAAGACAAGGCCGCTGGCAACACCACCTTGCGCGGTGACAGCCTGGGCGTTTACTGGACACTGATCGGCGCCAACCAGGCCTACCTCGATCTGGTGCTGATGGGCACCCGTTTCGATGGCAATAACGAATCGGACCGTGGGGTGAAGATGAAAACCCGCGGGCATAACGTCGCCGCATCCGTCGAGGTCGGCAGGCCGTTCCAGATGACCGCCGATTGGGTGGTTGAACCGCAGGCTCAATTGATCCTGAGCCGAACCAAACTGGACAGTCAGAACGATGGCATCTCCGACGTGGCCTACAACGCCGACACCAACGTCACCACGCGCCTGGGCATACGCCTGCGCGGCGACTATCAGGTTCGTGGCCTGCCGTTGCAGCCCTACGCGCGGGCCAATATCTGGCACACCGCCGCCGGGCAGAACACGGTCACCTTTAACCGTGTGACAGACATCGACACCGAACAGAAATCCACCACCCTGGGCCTGAGTCTGGGCGCCACGCTGGAGGTGGCCAAGGGCGTCAGCCTGTACAGCGAAGTCGGCTATAACCGCAACCTGGACAGCCAGATGCTCAACGGCCGACAAGGCACCGTGGGCCTGCGAATGGAATTCTGACAGCGACTTTTTTCGCGGTGCCGTCGATTTGAGCGCCAGCCCATTGGCGCCCGCGAGCCCACGCAGCGGCGGATGATTTCGCGCTGGGAAGGTGATCTGTCCCCCCGACAGATGTGAAAAAGTTGTTAAGCAATTCTCCCCCAAGTCTTTTTTGCGCGGATCCAATCTGCCACACTTACGCGAATAATTATCAATACGTTTATTATTCGCCATGGATGGCGCTCGGGGGAGGCTCAGATTCATGTCCGTTCAACAACCTGTCGGTACGCGTTTTTCACCCAGCCTATTGGCATTGGCCATTTGCCTCAGCGGCACCCAGACAACGCTGGCGGCCGATACCGAAAAGGCAGCGGCACCGCTTGAACTGGGCGCCACCGAGATCAGCGGCCAGGCACTCGGCGAGACCACCGAAGGCACCCAGTCCTACACCACCGGTGCTATGGCCACAGCCACCAAATTGCCGCTGACCATGCGCGAGACCCCGCAGGCCGTGACCGTGATCACCCGCCAGCGCATGGACGACCAGGCCATGACCAGCGTCAACGATGTGGTCAAGAACACCCCCGGCCTGTTCCTCAGCCAGTCCAGCGGCCCCGGCCGGCAGACCTACAGCTCGCGCGGCTTCGACATCGACAACATGATGTTCGATGGTCTACCCAGCGCCTACTCGGGCTACACCAACAGCATGCAGCCCAACCTGGCGATGTTCGACCGGGTCGAAGTGATCCGCGGCGCGACCGGCCTGGTCACCGGCGCCGGCAACCCTTCGGCGGCGATCAACTTCGTGCGCAAGCGCCCCACCGCTACGCCGCAGGTGTCGATCACCGGCGCGGCCGGCAGTTGGGATGACTATCGCATGGAGCTCGATGCTTCCAGCGCCTTGAACGACAGCGGCACCCTGCGCGGCCGCGTCGTCGGCTCGTACCGCGACGCCAACAGCTTCCGCGACAACGAAACCAGCGACCACGGCCTGTTCTACGCGATCAGCGAAGCCGACCTCAGCGAAGACACCACTGCCACCCTCGGTTTCTCCCGGCAGGAAGACCAGACCAACTTCTTCTGGGGCGGCCTGCCCATCGGCACCGACGGCCATCACCTGAACCTGCCCCGCTCCACCAACCCCGGCAGCGACTGGGAAAACAAGGAGCTGACGATCAACACCGTATTCGGCGACGTCCAGCACCGCTTCGACAATGGCTGGAAACTCAACGTCGCCGGCTCCGCGTCGCAGCTGGACGGCGTGTTCACCGGCAGTTACCAATCGCGCTACCAGACCGAGCTGGCGCGCACCGCCTACCAGTCGCATCAGGACGACAAACAGTACGCCTTCGACACCTTCGCCAGCGGCCCGGTCGACGCCTTCGGCCGCACCCACGAAGTGGTGGTCGGCACCAGCAAACGCATCTACGACGCCACCTCCAAGGAATACAGCCCTTACGACACCAATTACCCGCTCAACGGCGCCAAACCCGACTTCCAGCGCAACGGCAAAACCCACACCCTCACCACCCAGGACGGCGTCTACCTGACCACGCGCCTCAACCTGGCCGACCCGCTCAAGGTGATCCTCGGCGCACGCTTGGACTGGTACGACTATGACGATCGCCAAAGCCAGGACGGCGACTACAAAGTCACCCGCAACCTGACGCGCTACGCCGGGGTGATCTACGACCTCGACGAGCACCACTCGGTCTACGCCAGCTACACCGACATCTTCAACCCGCAAAGCAGCAAGGACCTCTCGGGCAAGGTGCTGGAACCGATCGTGGGCGAAAACTACGAAGTCGGCATCAAGGGCGAATATTTCAACGGTGCGCTCAACGCCAGCCTGGCGGTGTTCCAGATCGACCAGAAAAACCGCGCCACCACCGCCGCCACCCAGGCCGGTTGCCCGGTGCTCACCTGTTACGCAGCCGCCGGCCTGGTGCGCAGCCAGGGCATCGACCTGGAACTGCAAGGCGCCCTCACCGAAAACTGGCAAGTCGGCGGCGGCTTCACCTACACCCGCGCGCATTTCATCAAGGACAGCGACCCGGCCAATGACAACCAGCGCTTCAGCTCCGATACACCGGAGCGCCTGTTCAAACTCACCACGTCCTACCGCTTCCAGGGCCCGCTGGAAAAACTGCGCATCGGTGGCAACGTCTACTGGCAGAGCCGCATGTACAACGACATCGCCCTCACCAACGGCAGCTATCGCCTGGAGCAAGGCAGCTACGCGGTGGCGGACGTGATGGCCGGTTACCAAGTGAACCAGCACCTGGACCTGCAAGTGAACGCCAACAACATCTTCGACCGCACCTACTACTCGGCGATCGGCAACAGCACGATCTGGGGCTCCAACGACACCTACGGCAACCCGCGCAGCTTTGGGGTGACGGCGAAGTACAGTTTCTGACGCTGATGAGGCCGCTCGGGTAGCCGTTCTCGATCTTCAGGCAGGCGCAAAAGACGCACGAACGCGGGTTTCATCCGTGCGTTGAGAGTGGCGCGCAAGCCCCATCAGTAGAGCGATGCAAGCCCCTGCGCGCCGCGACGCTCAAACATCGCTGTTTCCGTCTCGCGCGTGGCCAGTTCGCCTTTGTACTCCAACTGGCTGAAAAAAAAGCCGTCGGCATACTCCTGAGGAGGCACCGAGCCTGGTTTGTTGAACAATGGCACCAGGTCAATCGTGGCGGCGAAGTTCTCCTTGGTCAGGCTGTAGCGGCCCAGGTAGTTCCCGGACCACGGCGAATCAGCATCGACCATATCGATAGATGCATCGCGGAACGTAATGGCGGCGGCTTTCAGATCCTTGGATTGATTAAGCAGCAGGGTCAGCCGCTGAGTCTGCGAACTGCTGAGCTGACCGGCTTCATTGAGCACCTTCAACGCGC
Organism: Pseudomonas sp. K8; assembly: GCF_014889455.1. NCBI lineage: Bacteria > Pseudomonadati > Pseudomonadota > Gammaproteobacteria > Pseudomonadales > Pseudomonadaceae > Pseudomonas > Pseudomonas sp. K8. Next base: position 40,015 of record NZ_VJWO01000025.1, on the reverse strand, counting down.
CATCGGCCTCCACCGTAAAGCCGTATTTCGTGCCGGCCAAATCCGGATAAGTCGCCGCGAGCGTTGACTGGAATGTCTTGAACGTGACGTTCAGCACGCTTTGCGCGCCTTTGGCGATCTCGATGATCCGAGGAAGCGCCCGTGATGCGGAGCGGCCGACCCACGTATCGATAGCCTCCAGCGACTGCATTGGTTCAGCGTCTGCGCTGGGATGGTAGACAGCCGCCGGGCCGGCGCTGGCCACGGCGTCCTTCGCGAGGTCCGTCAGAGGCTTGGCCACGAGTATCTGGTCGGCAGGCGTAAGGTGGGTATTGGCGGGCGGGATATAGGTAGAACTGAGGGTAAGTACCATTTCATCGGTCCATGATTGAGTGGTTCACAGCGGTTATCGACGTCAAGGGGGCAAACTTTAGGACATGGATTGTCTTCCCCCCTCAAGCCCCTTTATCCTCGACCCTCCCCGCCAGAACCCGGAACCGCCATGGACCTCACCACCCTTGCCCTCTTCCTACCTGCCTGCTTCGCCCTGAACATGGCACCCGGTCCCAACAACCTGCTGTCCGTCAGCAACGCCACGCGCTACGGCTACCGCACCGCCTGCCTCGCCGGCATCGGCCGCCTGCTCGCCTTCGCCGGGATGATCGCCCTCGCCTCCGCCGGGTTGGCGGTGGTGCTGCAAACGTCGGAGTTGTTGTTCTACGCGATCAAGATCGTCGGTGCGGCGTATCTGTTCTATCTGGCGTTGCAACTGTGGCGGGCCGATCCGCAGGCGCAGGACGAATCGATTACGGCCAAGGTAGGAATATGGGAGTTGGCGCGTCAGGAGTTTCTGGTAGCGGCGGGCAACCCGAAAGCCATCCTGATCTTCACCGCCTTCCTCCCACAGTTCGTGGTGCCCGGCCAGCCCATCACCCCACAGTTCGCCCTGCTCGGCGCACTGTTCCTGGTGCTGGAATGGATCGCCATCAGCCTCTACGCCTATATGGGCCTGCACATGCGCCGCTGGTTCGCCGAGCCACGGGGCAAGCGGTTGTTCAATCGCTGCTGCGCGGGGTTGTTGTCTGCGGCGGCGACGGTGTTGCTGATGGCGCGGCGGGCTTGAATGGCGTTCTCAAGGCGGCGGGATACGCGCGGTGATGCCTATCGGCCTCATGGGTTGCTCTTCAAACACCAACACCGCGTTTTCGGGACGAATAAGCAGCAAGCCACGTTCAGGCCCTACTGAGTCGAGGTCCAGCCCCGCGCCTTTGTGCCTAAACATCCGTTTACAACAGCAATAGCCAAATGCCACCATTCGCTCATCTACGATTTGCTACAAGGACGTCGCGTGAGCCACAACTTCAAGTTCTTGACCCTGCCCCACCGCTCCGGCGAGGTCGCCAACATCTTTATCCACGGCTACTCAGCCGGCCACGATATAGAAGACCGGTGCGCGCTGAGCAAATGTATCCCGTCATCCCTCCACGAGTGCATCAACATCTTTGCGTTCTGGCCTTCCGGTCATTGGAGCCAGTTCGATAAGTTATCCAGCAGTAGCGTGGCGGCAATGGCTCGGTTAAACATCTTCGCGGGTACCGCGGCAGCAGTGGCCGATCGCGCCGTCCACTTCAACACCAGCCGCAAGCGCGCCACCGCCATGGGCAAGACACTGCTCTCGCAACTTGAGAGCTACCTGCTCAAACATCACCCCTACGTGTCGAGGGTCAATCTGGTCGGGCACTCGCTCGGCGGGCGGGTCGTCGTGAGTGCGCTACTCGATCTGCTCGACAGGCCAACTGATCACGATCTTGAAATTGGCGATGTGTTGTTGATGGCGGCGGCTGCCGAATTGTCGGGAGACGAGGCTCGAGCCATCCGCAAGCGCACAAACTGCAGGCTGTACAATGCTTACTCAAAAGATGACGACGTTCTGCGATTGAATATGGGCGAAAGCAGCGCGGGTCGCCAGCCAATCGGTAACTGCAAAAACGTTCGGATGGAGTCCTTCGGTCATACAGACTATTGGCCGCGTCTGGAGCAAGTACTCAGGGCATCAGGCTTCCATGGCTACAAAAGTGGCCTGCCGGCGTTGAATCAGCCCCAACTGATCATCAAGAATCCCGATCCGGTCGTGACCGACCATTTCATTTATGACCTGCTCGAACTGACCAGCGATCGAATCCGCAATCAAGTCGCCAAGCACCTGCGTAGCAGCAGTTGGACGACCCTTGAGACCGACCATTCACTGTATCTGCTGACCAAGGAATTCCAACTACTGGGCGGCCACTGCTTGGCCAACCTGGCGCGTAGACGCGGTCTCAAGTATCTACAGATCCTGCTCATGCTGACAGAACACTACGACTTGGTAGACGAGTTGCACGATTGTGCTCGGGTGATTGAGATGGAGGGGTTGCTCATCAGCAAATGCTTCCACTCTTCTTTCGGTGAGGGTCATGTACTCGCGTCAAAACAGGACATTGTCCAGCATTTGGAGGTCATGTCCGAGAAAGCTTACTTTGAGCAGGTCGATGCGTTGGCGGCAAGCCTGACCGTTACGTCTTACTTCTCGACCCCTAGCGCACCTGCCCCTGTGTATCGCAAGGCGCACTCAACGCTGACCAGTAAGAACAAGGAGTTAACGCTGGCATCTGCAACGCGACTGCCCTCCCTCACTCATCTGGTTTCGACCGAGCGCATCAAGGCGGCGGTTACGAACCTGAAAAGTGCAGTCAAGCCCGGCTACTCGGCCTTGATTCCCGCGGTTGCGATTCTCTTCTATGCGCGCTTGAAGCTGAATAACGAAGGGCTGCTCTAACCCTAGCGTGCTCAATGGCTGTGCCTCGCCCTCGACACCTCAAACTGTTATTTGAGTACCGCGAAGTGCAGATCATTAATCATTGAGAGGATTGGGAATGACTGGCAGGGATGCCTTAAAACTAAAGAATGATGGGCGACAGCCGACAACCTGAGCGTGCGAAGGGGGATTTTAGAAGCCCAACCAAGTATCAGACAAGCAAAGTACGCAGGATCGCGATGGGATTTCAAACTGGAAGATCAGAAACTCACGCGACAAACATGGATGCTCAATCGACGATTTCCGGATCATTCCGGGGTACGGCCTTTAGTGCAGACCCGACAAACATATTCTAAAAACCAACACAACCCACATAAGGCCGCACATGATTATTGTCGTAATAGCCGGAATTATTTTAGCCGTCGTTATGTTCAAGCTATTGCTTCCACTTTTAGGGGAAATGGTAGGCGTGATAATCGGCGGGCTGCTGCTACTTGGCGCAATCGCTTTGTGCGTAGCTTTTCCACCGATCATTATTCTTTTTTTGATCATCGGGTTCATTATTGCCGGCAATAAAAAAACGAAGGACAAGCAATGAGCGTAACGACAGAGAAAGAACTAGCCGACGCGGTAAACCGCAATGAAGACACCATCGTGATTGAAGGCGATCTTGCAAAAAAAACCATTCGGATAAAGGCTACCGGCACGGTTGCATGGGCTGTAGCCATTGGTTCTATATGCATAGTCTTTTATGGCGTCATAGCCACCGTCGGTACGGGTGGTGTTGCCACACCGGTTGCTGGCTTCGCAGCGGTTGCCGGGTCAGGCGGAGCCCTCAGCGTTCTAGGGGCTGCAGCAACTTCGGCGGCTATTTCCATGGCCGTTTCGGTGAGAAGCCTTAGCGTGTTAAAAAAGTTAAGAGGCAACTATAAGATAGTGAGTGAGTCGGACAACAAAGTCACGCTTAAGCGCAGCTAAAACAGTGCTTCGCGGTTGGCCCCGGCATTTCACCCAGAACGACCACTTCCGAGCCAATAAGTTTATTGCTCGGCGGTCGAATACAATTCATGTTCGGTACTTCGCCAGCTGCTGCGCAGCATTCTCTTAGCACTCGAATGAGTTTTGATTCGAGTGTTGGTCACTATTTGCTTAATGCAAACAGCATCGCGCGAGTATCCGCAAGGATCAGCTAACGCCAGCACCTACATCCGATGCTGTTCCAGCAGGAAGTCCACGAACAACCGCACCCGCGCCGGCATTGCCGAGCCACCCACGAACACCGCATGAATCGGTTCCTCGTCGCCGGGGTTCCAGGCTTCCAGCAGCGGTATCAGATCGCCACGCTGCAGGTCCTCGCTCACGCTGAATTCGCCGATACGCGCAATGCCGGCACCTACTCGCGCGAGTTGGGCCAGCGCTTCGCCACTGCTGCATTCGATGTTGCCGCTGACCTTCAGGGAAAACGCTTTTCCGTCGCGGATGAATGGCCAGTTGGGTTCGGCACGTCGGAAGTTGAAGCGTAGGCAGTTGTGCCGCAGTAGATCCTCCGGTTCCAGGGGGATGCCGTGGCGCTGCAGATACGCGGGCGATGCCACCACTACCTGGCCGGTGGCGCCGATCCTGCGCGCGGTCAGCGGGCTGTCGGGCAGATAACCAAAGCGTACCGCCACGTCGGCCTGGCCGCCGAGAATGTCGACCACTTCGTCGCCGAGGGTGAGGTCGACGACGATGTTCGGGTAGCGTGCGCTGAATGCCGCCACCAAGGGCACGATGGCCAGCCGCCCATGACCAAGCGCGGCGCTGACGCGCAATCGCCCCCTTGGGACGCCCTGGTCGGCGATGGCTTCTTCGACCTCGGCCATGTCGGCCAGGATGCGCCGGGCGCCGCGCAGGAACGCCTCGCCCTCGGCGGTGAAGGTGAGCGATCGGGTGGTGCGCAACAGCAGCCGAGTGCCAAGACGCTGTTCAGTACGGGCGATAATCCGACTGACCGCCGAGGGTGTCAGCCCCAATGTCCGCGCGGCGGCCGACAGGCTGCCTTCCTGCGCCACGCTGACGAACACGCCCATTTCACCCGATCTGCCGTTGAAGTCCATTTGTGCCCCTTACGCAAAGGTGATTGCCAAAAATGCTATCTACCGCCTGAAAAGGCTGAATCGTAGCATTGGCGGCATAGATAAGGAGCCTTCCATGCGTATCAATCCACCACTTGTCGCACTCGCCATGGGTGCCTTTGGCATCGGCGTTACCGAGTTCGCCCCCATGGGCATGTTGCCGGGCATCGCGGCGGATCTCGGTGTTTCCATTCCCGCCGCAGGTCTGTTGGTCAGCGCTTACGCCCTGGGCGTACTGCTCGGCGCGCCGCTGATGACCCTGACCACCGGCAGGATTCCACGGCGCTATCTGCTGATCGGACTCATGGCGATTTTCACACTGGGAAATCTGCTGTCAGCCCTGGCGACCGATTACTACAGCCTCATGGTCGCCAGGGTGGTGACCTCACTGAACCACGGCGCGTTCTTTGGCGTCGGCGCCATCGTCGCCGCCAGCGTGGTTGCCCCGCAGAAACGTGCCGGAGCGGTTGCGGCCATGTTCATGGGCCTGACCCTGGCGACCATCGGCGGTGTGCCGCTGGCCGCCTGGTTCGGCGAACTGTTCGGCTGGCGCAGCGCATTCTGGGGGATTACCGGCCTCGGTGTGGTGGCCATGGCAGCGTTATGGTTCGCCCTGCCCAACCTGCCGGCGCCGCAAAGCGGCGGCGTACTGGCCGAAATTCGGGTATTGGGCCGTGGCCCGGTGCTGGGGGCACTGGCCCTCACTGTCGTCGGCTCGGGGGCAATGTTTACCGTCTTCACCTACATCGCGCCGATTCTCAGCAGCGAGACCCACGCGTCCACCGCCTACATCACCGCCATGCTGGTGCTGTTCGGTGTGGGGTTGACGCTGGGCAACATGTGGGGCGGCAAGGCCGCCGACCGCTCGATAGATCGCACCCTGATCGTTTCGCTGAGCGTGCTCATTCTCGTCTTGCTCGCGTTCACCGTACTGATGCGTTGGCCGCTGCCGGCCGCCGTTGCCATCCTGATATGGGGTATCGCCAGCTTCGCCCTGGTGCCGCCGCTGCAGATGCGCGTCATGGAAGCGGCCAAGGACGCGCCCAATCTGGCCTCGGCGGTGAACATCGGTGCCTTCAACTTAGGCAACGCGATTGGTGCGGCGCTGGGCGGAGCGGTGATCAATGCCGGGCTGGGTTATCCGGCGATTTCCCTGGCCGGAGCAGCAATGGCGGGGCTGGGGCTGCTGATGGTGTTGGCTTTAGCCTGGCGTTCCAGAACGCTTGCAACTGCGGTGGTGTGACGTGCGCGCTGTCACAGCCCAACGGTTCAGGATGAACCGCTTTCGGTACCGCGCCCTTGCGTAATCACTGGCCAGATCATCCCCCGGTGCCTTCCGGCAGCTTGGCAATCACCTTGATCTCGAACTGGTAACCATACAGCCATGTGACACCCACGCCGGTCAGCGTCGGGTGTGGCGCCCGGCCCCAGAACTCCGGCACAACCTTCCAGATCGTCTCGAACGTCGACTCGGGATCGACGATGAAGACGGTGACGTCAATCACATCGTCGAAGGTGCAACCAGCAGCGACCAGGATTGCATTCAGGTTGGTGAACGCGCGTCGGACCTGGGCCTCCAGATCGGGTTCGGGCGAGCCGTCTTCGTCGCTGCCGACTTGCCCCGACACAAATAAAAAACCATTGGACTTGATCGCCGGCGAATAGCGATTGCGCTCGTAAAGCGCTTGGCGTCCAGGTGGAAAAACAACATCACGCTGCGTCATAGGTGCCTCCATCAATGGGTCAAAGCCGACCCGGAACTAACGATGCAGAGACTGTATGGACTTGTACCTGGGCGATAAACACGCAACCCTAGCTAGCACTGTTTGTAAAATCCAAACAATCCAATCGAGAGCGGGGGGTTAGCAATGGACCGTTTTGATGCGATGCAGGCGTTTGCTCGCGTGGTGGAAGCTGGCAGCTTCACCAAAGCGGCCGAAACACTGCACATGAGCAAGACCACCGTGACACAACTGGTACAGCAGTTGGAGGCACGGTTGCGGGTTAAATTGCTTAACCGCACCACGCGCAAAGTCAACGTCACGGCCGACGGTGCAGTCTATTACGAGCGAGTGTTACGACTGCTGGCCGACATGGACGACGCCGAGACCAGCCTGTCCGGCGCCTCGACACTGCCCAGGGGGCGATTGCGAGTGGATGTGCCAAGCCCGCTGGCCAGCATGATTCTAGTCCCCGCATTGCCCGAGTTTTACCTGCGCTACCCGGACATCCAGATCGACATGGGCGTCAGCGACCGGATCGTGGATATGATCGGTGAGAACATCGATTGCGTGGTGCGCGGCGGCGAGATAAAGGATCAGTCGCTGATGGCCCGGAAGGTTGGCGACCTCCAGCTTGGCGTTTTCGCCGCACCGAGCTACCTGGCCCGCGTCGGTATCCCCGCACATCCGCGGGAGCTGGAAGATTCGCAACACCGCATCGTCGGCTTCTTGTGGGCGCGCACCGGTAAAGCCCTGCCCTACTCCATGCGCAACCACGCTGAGAGCCTACAGGTCAAAGGTCGCTATGCGCTGGCAGTCGACGATGGCAACGCCTACCTCGCGGCCGGCCTGGCCGGGCTGGGTGTGCTTTGGCTGCCCAAGTACATGTCCACGACCTACGAAGCACGCGGCGAATTGGTGCCCCTGTTCAAGGACTGGCGTCTCGATCCGATGCCGATCTACGTGGCATTTCCGCCGAACCGGCATATCAGCATCAAGGTGCGCGTGTTCATCGATTGGGTCGCGCAGCTGATGGCGCAGCATGCGCCTGTCAGCGAGGCCGCGGTACTCGGTTCGCAACACCGCATCCGCCCTTCACCCTGATCTAAACTCCACACACCCATTCACCGTGGAGACCGAACATGAACAACAAAAACACCCTGTGCCTCTGGTACAACGGCACCGCCCTGGACGCTGCGACGTTTTATGCCAAGACCTTCCCGGACAGTGCGGTGAAGGCGTTACACCGCGCGCCGGGGGATTATCCAGCAGGTAAACAGGGCGACATTCTGACCGTCGAGTTCACCGTGCTGGGCATCCCGTGTCTCGGCCTGAATGGCGGTCCGACATTCCCGCACACCGAGGCGTTTTCCTTTCAGGTGGCTACCGATGACCAGGCCGAGACTGATCGGCTGTGGAACGCCATCATCGACAACGGTGGCCAGGCCAGTGCCTGCGGTTGGTGCAAGGACAAGTGGGGCCTGTCGTGGCAAATCACGCCGCGTGTGTTGTCGGCCGCCGTGACCCATGCCGACCCGGCGACGGCCAAGCGAGCCTTCGAGGCGATGATGACCATGACCAAGATCGACATTGCCGCGATTGAGGCCGCAGTGGCTAATCCCTGACCGACAACGATCGTTTCACCGCCCAGGCACCGTTCAAGTGCCTGGGCCGTGCAACCTGCCGGTGTCTACGCAGGGCTTGACACATTTACTCACACACCCTGAAGATGGAGCCCTCATTCAGGGTGTGTCAGCTCATGCTTGCAACGTCTTTCGTTAACCTTTCCGTCATTGGCTTGATCGCCAAGGCGCAAGGTTGCGTTGCGCGCGCCCTCAAATCGAAGAAACAGTCGCTCATGTGACCGGGGCGCGCTGTCCCGTCAGATGAGCTGACAGGACATTGAGCGCGACGGACACGCTGCCCTTGCACAATTCCTTCTGCCCTTCTGACGGTGACTTAATCGGTCAATCATCAGGAGAGAGTGCATGTCAGCGTTTCAAGGTATCTGGGTTCCCGTGGTCACGCCGTTTCATGACGGCGCCATCGACTTTATCGGCCTGCGCCGGCTGGTCGAGCATCTGCTGGAAAAGCACGTGGCCGGGATCATGGTCTGCACCACCACGGGCGAAGCCGCGGCGTTGAGCCGCCAGGAACAACTGGCGGTGCTGGATGCGGTGTTGCAATGGGTGCCGGCGCACCGCGTGGTGATGGGCCTGGCGGGATATAACCAGATTGAGCTGTTGCAGTTCCAGGGCGAAATCCTCAAACGCCCGGTGGCCGGGCTGTTGGTGCCGGCGCCCAGCTATATCCGTCCGTCCCAGAGCGGCCTTGAAGCGTTCTTCCGCACGGTGGCCGACGCCTCCAGTGTGCCGATCATTCTCTATGACATTCCCTATCGCACCGGCGCGACCTTCGAACAGGTCACGCTGCTGAACATCGTCGGCCATCCGCGCATCGTCGCGGTCAAGGACTGTGGCGGTAACCTGGGCAATACCCTGGCGCTGCTGGCCAGTGGGGCGGTGGATGTGCTGTGTGGCGAGGACATCCAGATCTTTAACGCGTTGTGCCTTGGCGCCAGTGGGGCGATCGCAGCGTCGGCACATGTACACACCGAGCGGTTCGTGGCGCTGTGGCAGCAGGTGCGGGATAACCAGTTGAGCGAGGCGCGGCAGACGTTTTTCCAGTTGCTGCCGTTGATCGATACGTTGTTTATGGAGCCCAACCCGGCACCGGTCAAGGCGGCGCTGGCCTTGCAGGGGCTGATCGGCAGTGAATTGCGCGCACCGATGCAGCGGGCCGGCGATGCCACCGTCAGCCGTCTGCAAGCGTTGCTGTGAAGCCGGTTGATTGAGTGTCCCGCGCCACCTGCAACCGGTGCAGCGTGATGTTGCGCACCTGCTGCTTGCTCAGTTCGATATGCCGCTTGAGCAGCTGCTGCGCCTCTTCACCGCGCCGTTGCAGGATAGCGTCGAGTATCTGCGCGTGTTCTTCGTAGGTCGCCGCGATCCGCGAAGCCTGGGTAAAGTCGAGCCGGCGGATGATGCGAATTTTTTCCGTAATGGCGTAGTGCATGCGCGCCATTTCGCGGTTGCCGGTGGCCTCCACCAGGGCGCAGTGAAAGCGCTCGTCCAGCGCGGACACCACCTGGGTGTCCTGCTGGCGTTCGCCCTCCTCCACCTGCCAGATCGCCTGTAACCCTTGCAACAGCGCAGGGCGCGGTTCATCCATCAGGCATAAACGGTTGACCGCCGCCAGTTCCAGAATGATCCGCAGGTCATACAGCTCTTCGAAGTAGGTGAAGTCGAACGGTTTCACCTGCCAGCCACTGCGGAAGTACACCTCCAGGTAACCTTCCTTCTCCAGACGATAGAGCGCCTGACGCACCGGGGTGCGGCTGACGTTCATGCGCTCGGCCACTTCGCCTTCGCTGAAGCGGTCGCCCGGCAGCAGGCGAAAGTCGAAGATATCCGCCTTGAGCTGCGCGTAGATGCGTTCGGCCAGGCTGTCGGGGCGCGCCTTGGGATTTTTCAGGGTTGAGCCCGGCATGCTTAGCCCCGGCTCGCGATAAAGGCGCGCCAGCCGCCGAATTCGGTGATGTCGAGCGCATCGGCCAGGGCCCAGGGTTCGCAGATAAAGCCTTTGACGCTGCGCCCGTCGGTCAGGCTCAGGTTGCCGATGCCCAACGGTGCGGGGACTTCGGCGACGAACTCGCCAAAGCGGGCGATGGGCATGTCCCACAGCTCGACGATGATCGAGCGGCCACTGTCCGCCCTGGCCAGCCCCGGCTTGGGCGGTACCGTGCCCGGTAGCGCGTAGAGTCGATAGCTGTCGGCGGTCAGCGTTTGCTCCACCAGCACCGCATTGCGCGTGGTCAGTTGGAAATTCAGCGGCATGCCGCTCAGGTGCGCGCCGACCACCGCCAGGCGCACGCTGCCGGGCGCTGGGGTTGGTGCGGCCGGTGCGGGCAACTCGCGCGCGGTGGCGCCCAGCGGCAGGCCGAGGCCGGCTTGCCAGCGCTTGCCCAAATGGGCCAGGGCCGTGTCATGCCAGGCCGGCGCCAACAAGGTGATGCCGCTGGGCAAGCCATCTGCGCGCAAGCCGGCGGGCAGCGCCAGCGCGCACAGGTCCGCCAGGTTGGTGAAGTTGGTGTAATAGCCGAATTGCGAGTTGTAGCGCACCGGCTCCAGCGCCATCTCGGCCTGGGTGCGAATCGTCGGCGAGGTCGGCACCAGCAATGCGTCGAAGCCTGCCAGCGTGTCGTTGATGCGCCGGCTCAGGTCGGCGCGCAGGTATTCGGCTTTGTAGGCGTCGCAGGCGCTGTACTCAAGCCCGTTTTCGACGATGCCGCGCACCACCGGGTTGATCGCGTCCGGCTGCTGTTCAAGCATGCTGTGCAGGGCGACCGTGCGCTCGGCGACCCATGGGCCGAAATACAACTGGTCCGCCAGCGCCTTGAACGGGCTGAAATCCACCGGGGTGATCTGCGCACCCAACGCCTTGAAGCGCTCGACGGCCTGCTCGAATACGGCCTGGTTCTGGGTATCGCCGAAGAACTCCAGGGTCGCCGGAATAGCGAGTTTGATCGCACGCCCCACCGCCACCGGCGCGGTATGGGGGTTGGCGCGGGAATAGGCGTCGCTCGCGTCGTAGCCTTCGGCCACTTGCGCCACGGATTCTGCGTCTTCCACGGTCAGGGCAAACACCGAGATGCAATCCACCGTGCGGCACGCAGGCACCAGGCCGGTATTGGACAGGCGACCTTTGCTGGGTTTTAACCCGACGATATTGTTGAACCCCGCCGGCACCCGACCGGAGCCGGCGGTGTCGGTACCCAGGGAGAACGCAACCAAACCCCGGGCGACCACCGAGGCGGAACCGGAGCTGGAACCGCCGCTGACATACGCCGGATTGAAGCTGTTGGCCACCGCGCCATACGGCGAGCGTATGCCCACCAGGCCGGTGGCGAACTGATCGAGGTTGGTCTTGCCCATCAGGATCGCACCGGCCGCACGCAGCTTGGCGACGACGCTCGCATCCGACGCCGGGGCGTAGGCAAATTCCGGACACGCCGCCGTGGTCTCCCAACCGGCCGCGTCGATGTTGTCCTTGATCGCAAACGGCACGCCATACAACGGCAACTGGGTCATATCGCCACCGACCGCCGCCAGCCGCTCGCTCAATTGCGCCAACTGCGCCGTCAGTTGTTCAGGCCGCGCGCGGGCGATCCAGGCGTTGTCGGCGGCGGCGTGTTGCGCGGCCAGGGTCAGCACGATGTCCGGGGTGATCGTCCCGTTGCGATAGGCCTCACGCCATTCGCCGAGGGTCCAGCCGATAACGCTGTGCATAAGGGCCTCCATCTTGTATCCAAGTTTGGATTTGTTTCTAGCAAACCCCGGGCCAGCTGCGCACACCCAACGATTGCGCGGGTTCGCGCCCAGGCGGCGCGGCAAGACTGCCCACCGATGGCGCACCGAGCCTTCGCTCATGCGCCAAAAAAAGACAGCCGGCCGACCGCGAAGTTGCGACCCGTGCAATAGCGGCCTATGTTCCAAGCCACGCTTTGCCGTTTGCTGTCCCCCCACCCTACACCCAGGTGACGACATGCCCACGCTTGCCCGCCCCGCCGTGCTTGAACTGATCGGCAACACTCCGCTGGTGCGGATCAGCCGCTTCGACACCGGCCCCTGCACGCTGTTTCTCAAACTCGAATCGCAAAACCCCGGCGGCTCGATCAAGGATCGCATCGGCCTGGCGATGATCGACGCCGCCGAGCGCGACGGCCGCCTGCGCGTCGGCGGTACGATTGTCGAAGCCACCGCCGGCAACACCGGGCTGGGCCTGGCGCTGGTGGGCCGGGCGAAAGGCTACCGGGTGGTGCTGGTGGTGCCCGACAAAATGTCCACCGAAAAGGTGCTGCACCTCAAGGCCATGGGCGCCGAAGTGCATATCACCCGCTCCGATGTCGGCAAAGGCCACCCCGAGTACTATCAGGACGTGGCTGCGCGCCTGGCCACGGACATCCCGGGCTCGTTCTTCGCCGACCAGTTCAATAACCCGGCCAACCCGCTCGCCCACGAAACCAGCACCGCGCCGGAGCTCTGGGCACAGACCGAGCATGACCTCGACGCGATTGTGGTCGGCGTCGGTTCGGCCGGCACGCTCACCGGGCTGACGCGCTTCTTCAAGCAGGTGCAGCCGGCGCTGGAGATGGTGCTGGCCGACCCCGTCGGTTCGGTGATGGCCGAATACAGCCGCAGCGGCACCCTGGTCACCCCGGGTTCCTGGGCGGTGGAAGGCATCGGCGAAGACTTCGTCCCCTCGATTGCCGACCTGTCCAGCGTGCGCCACGCCTATTCCATCAGCGATGAAGAGAGCTTCGACCACGCCCGCCAGTTGCTCAAGGCCGAAGGCATTCTCGGCGGCTCGTCCACCGGCACCCTGCTCGCCGCAGCCTTGCGCTATTGCCGCGCACAGACCGCGCCCAAGCGCGTGGTCAGCTTCGTCTGCGACACCGGCACGCGTTACCTGTCGAAGGTCTACAACGACCAATGGATGAGCGACGCGGGCTTGCTGCACTACAAGCACTACGGCGACCTGCGCGACCTGATCGCCCGGCGCTTCGAAGACGGCCGCGTGATCAGCGTCAGCCCCGACGACACCCTGCTCACCGCCTTCCAGCGCATGCGCCTGGCCGATGTCTCGCAATTGCCGGTGCTGGTGAACGGCCAGGCACTGGTGGGTGTGATCGACGAATCCGACATCCTGCTGGGCCTGCACCACGACGCCGCGGACTTTTCCATGATCGTCGCCAGCGCCATGACCGAAACCGTACACACGCTCGACCCCAGCGCCAGCCTCGCCGAGTTGCAGGCGGAGCTGGATCGCGGCCTGGTCGCCATCATCGCAGACGCGTCGGGCTTCCATGGCCTGATCACCCGTGTCGACCTGCTCAATCACCTGCGGAGATCCCTTGCATGAGTCAGCCCGATAAAAGCGCGTTTGCCACCCGTGTGATCCACGCCGGGCAATCGCCCGACCCGACCACCGGCGCGCTGATGCCGCCGATCTACGCCAATTCCACCTACCGGCAAGACAGCCCCGGCGTACACAAGGGCTTCGACTATGGCCGCTCCCACAACCCCACGCGGTTCGCCCTGGAGCGCTGCGTGGCCGACCTGGAAGGCGGCCGCCAGGCGTTTGCCTTTGCCTCGGGGCTGGCGGCGATTTCCACCGTGCTGGAGTTGCTGGATGCCGGCAGCCATGTCGTCTCCGGCAACGACCTGTATGGCGGCACCTTCCGCCTGTTCGACAAGGTGCGCCAACGCAGCGCCGGGCACCGTTTCAGTTTTGTCGACTTGAGCGATGTGCAGGCGTTTGAAGCCGCGTTGCAGGACGACACGCGCATGGTCTGGGTCGAGACGCCCAGCAACCCGCTGCTGAGCCTGACCGACCTCAGCGCCATCGCGCGCATCTGCCGCGCCCGCGGCATCCTCTGCGTGGCCGACAACACCTTCGCCAGCCCGTGGATCCAGCGCCCGCTGGAGCTGGGTTGCGACATCGTGGTGCATTCCACCACCAAATACCTCAATGGCCACTCCGACGTGATCGGCGGCATCGCAATTGTCGGCGACAACCCCGAACTGGCCGAGCGCCTGGGCTTCCTGCAGAACTCGGTCGGCGCCATCGCCGGGCCGTTCGACGCCTTCCTGACCCTGCGCGGCGTGAAAACCCTGGCCCTGCGCATGGAGCGCCATTGCAGCAATGCACTGGACCTGGCGAGCTGGCTCGAACACCAACCGCAGGTGACGCGGGTTCACTACCCGGGCCTGGTCTCGCACCCCCAGCACGCCCTGGCACGTCGGCAGATGCGCGGGTTTGGCGGGATGATTTCGGTGGTATTGAACAGCGACCTGGCCGGCGCCAGGCGTTTCCTGGAACACGTCAAACTCTTCGCCCTGGCCGAAAGCCTCGGCGGCGTGGAAAGCCTGATCGAACACCCGGCGATCATGACCCATGCCAGCATCCCGGCAGCGACGCGGGCGCAATTGGGGATTGGCGATGGGTTGGTGCGGTTGTCGGTGGGGATCGAGGACGTGGAGGACTTGCGCGCGGACCTCGCGCAAGCCTTGGCACATATCTAATGTGGGAGGGGGCTTGCCCCCGATAGCGGTGGGCCAGTCTCCTGATTCAGTGACTGACAGATTGCTATCGGGGGCAAGCCCCCTCCCACAATGGATGCTGCGTCAGGCTGACGTGATGTTGGCCCGCGTGCCGTGCAGTTTTTGCAGACGCCTCGTAGTCTGCCAGTTCCATCTTAATGTGGGAGGGGGCTTGCCCCCTCCCACAATGGATGCTGCGTCAGGCTGACGTGATGTTGGCCCGCGCGCTATGCAGTTTTTTATAGCTCTCGATCAAGCGCAGATGCCGGTCCAGCCCTTCCAGCTTCATGCTGGTCGGCGCCAACCCATAAAAGCGCACGCTGCCGTTGACCGAGCCGATCACCGCATCCATCCGCTCGTTACCGAACATCCGCCGGAAGTTGGCCTCGTAGTCCGCCAATTCCAGGTCTTCATCCAGTTCCATCTCCAGCACCGCGTTCACCGCCTGGTAGAACAGGCCGCGCTCGACGGTGTTGTCGTTGTACTGCAGGAACATTTCCACCGCTTCCTTCGCTTCCTCGTACTGTTGCAGGGCGAGGTAGATCAGTAGCTTCAATTCGAGGATGGTCAGTTGGCCCCAGGCGGTGTTGTCGTCGAACTCGATACCGATCAAGGTGGTGATATCGGTGTAGTCGTCCAGTTCGCTTTCCACCAGGCGTTCGGCCAGGGCCTTGAGTTGCGCGTCGTCCAGGCGATGCAGGTTGAGGATGTCGGCACGGAAAAACAGCGCTTTGTTGGTGTTGTCCCAGATCAGGTCGTCCACCGGATAGATTTCCGAGTAGTCCGGCACCAGGATGCGGCAGGCGGTGGCACCGAGGTGCTCATACACCGCCATGTAGGATTCCTTGCCCATGTTCTCGAGAATGCCGAACAGCGTCGCGGCTTCTTCGGCGTTGGAGTTTTCGCCCTGGCCGGAGAAGTCCCACTCGACGAATTCGTAATCCGAGCGGGCACTGAAGAAGCGCCACGAGACCACGCCGCTGGAGTCGATGAAGTGCTCGACGAAGTTGTTCGGCTCGGTCACTGCGTGACCTTCGAACGTCGGCTGCGGCAGATCGTTCAGGCCTTCGAAACTGCGGCCTTGGAGCAATTCAGTCAGGCTGCGTTCCAGCGCCACTTCCAGGCTCGGGTGCGCGCCGAACGAGGCAAACACACCACCGGTACGCGGGTTCATCAAGGTCACGCACATCACCGGGAACTCGCCGCCCAGCGAGGCATCCTTGACCAGCACCGGGAAGCCCTGGGCTTCCAGCCCCTGGATCCCGGCCAGAATACTCGGGTACTTGGCCAGCACGTCAGCCGGCACATCCGGCAGGGCGAATTCACCTTCGATGATTTCACGCTTGACCGCCCGCTCGAAGATCTCCGACAGGCACTGCACCTGGGCTTCGGCCAGGGTGTTGCCGGCGCTCATGCCATTGCTCAGGTACAGGTTTTCGATCAGGTTGGACGGGAAATACACCACCTCGCCGTCCGACTGGCGCACAAACGGCAGTGCCACAATCCCGCGGTCTTCATTGCCCGAGTTGGTGTCGAACAGGTGCGAGCCACGCAACTCGCCGTCGCGGTTGTAGATATTCAGGCAGTAGGCGTCGAGGATTTCCGCTGGCAGTTCATCCTTGCGCCCAGGCTGGAACCAGCGCTCGTCCGGGTAATGCACGAACGGCGCGTTGGCCAGTTCTTCGCCCCAGAACTGATCGTTATAGAAGAAGTTACAGTTGAGGCGCTCGATGAACTCGCCCAACGCCGAGGCCAACGCGCTTTCCTTGGTCGCGCCCTTGCCGTTGGTGAAGCACATCGGCGAATGGGCATCGCGGATATGCAGCGACCACACGTTCGGCACGATATTGCGCCACGAGGCGATCTCGATCTTCATGCCCAGGCCGGCCAGGATGCCCGACATGTTGGCGATGGTCTGCTCCAGCGGCAGGTCCTTGCCCACGATGTAGGTGCCCGCCTCGGAAGTGGAATTGGGCATCAACAGGGCCTGGGCGTCGGCGTCGAGGTTTTCCACCTCTTCGATCACGAATTCAGGGCCGGCCTGTACCACTTTCTTCACCGTGCAACGGTCAATAGAGCGCAAGATGCCTTGGCGATCCTTGTCGGAGATATCTGCCGGCAACTCCACCTGGATCTTGAAAATCTGGTTGTAGCGGTTTTCCGGGTCGACAATGTTGTTCTGCGACAACCGGATATTGTCCGTGGGGATATTGCGTGTCTCGCAGTACAACTTCACGAAGTACGCCGCACACAATGCCGACGAAGCCAGGAAGTAATCGAATGGCCCCGGCGCCGACCCGTCGCCTTTATAGCGAATCGGTTGATCGGCGATCACCGTGAAGTCATCGAACTTGGCTTCAAGTCGAAGGTTGTCGAGAAAGTTAACCTTAATTTCCATACGGGATTACCAAAATAGCGAACTTCAAATTGGCCGCCATTATCCGGTATTTGCGTTTGAAGTCTTGTGCTTTCGCGTTTCGGCCGCCGACTGACAGGACTGAATACCTGATTTAGACCGGTGAAATGTTGCTGTTTGAGATTGTCAGACAATCGGTCTTCAACTTATCTGAATGCTTGCCGATGTCCTACAGGCAATTCTGGGAGTAGTCGAATGCGCAATAACCAACCCGTGACACAGCGCGAGATTTCCCTCGCGCCTTCGCAGAAGCTCATCTCCGCAACTGATGTTAACGGGATGATCACTTACTGCAACGATGCTTTTGTCGATATCAGTGGTTTTGAACGCGCCGACTTGATCGGCGCCCCGCAGAATATCGTGCGCCATCCCGACGTCCCCTCAGCCGTTTTTTCCCATATGTGGTGCGCGCTCAAGCAAGGCCTGCCGTGGATGGGTATCGTCAAGAATCGCTCGAAAAACGGCGACCATTATTGGGTCAATGCTTACGTTACACCGATCTTCGAAGGCAGCCGCGTGGTGGGCTTCGAGTCGGTACGGGTCAAGCCGAGCGCCGATGAAATCCGACGTGCCCAGGCGCTTTACCGGCGTTTGAGCCAGAACAAATCGGCGGTTTCGCGCCGGGACAGTTGGCTGTCGACGTTATTCGACAGCGTGCCCTACGTCGCCACCGGGCTTGCCGGCGCCGTGGGCGGGCTGTTCCTCAGTGCGCCGCTGGCCATGGCCGTGGCGGTAGCCGTTGCGGTGCCCGTGAGCATGATCGGCGCGCAGGTGCGTCGGCGTGCAACGTTACGCTTGCTTTCGGGCATCGAACCGTCGACCTCGGATGCGCTGATTGCGCAGATGTACAGCGATGAACGCGGCCCCCAGGGCCGCCTGGAAACCGCGTTCCTCAGCCAGAACGCTCGGCTGAAAACCTGCCTCACCCGCCTGCAGGACAGTGCCGAGCAGCTCAACGCGCTGGCCGGGCAATCCAACCGACTGGCCACGGCCAGTTCGACCGGCCTTGACCGTCAACGCGTCGAAACCGAGCAGGTCTCGGCCGCCGTCAACCAGATGGCCGCAACCACCCAGGAAGTCGCCAGCCACGTGCAGCGCACCGCGGATGCCACCCAGCAAGCCAACGTGCTGACCGGGCGTGGCCGCGAGGTGGCCCGCGATACCCGCGAAGCCATCGAGCGCCTCTCCGCCGTGGTCGGCGAAACCGGTGTCACCGTGGCGCAGTTGGCCCGCGACAGCGACGAAATCGGCACTGTCGTCGACGTGATCAAAGGCATCGCCGACCAGACCAACCTGCTGGCCCTCAACGCCGCGATCGAGGCGGCGCGTGCCGGGGATATGGGCCGCGGCTTTGCCGTAGTCGCCGACGAAGTCCGCCAATTGGCGCAACGCACGTCGCACTCCACCACCCAGATCCATGACTTGATCACCAAGCTCCAGGCATCGTCCAGCAACGCTGTACAAAGCATGGAACACGGCCAGCGCCAGGCGCAGGAAGGCGTGGCCCGGGTACTTGAGGCCGACCAGGCGCTGGTCGGCATCAGCGAAGCGGTGTCCCACATCACCGAGATGACCACCCAGATCGCCGCCGCCACCGAAGAACAAAGCGCGGTGGCCGAAGAGATCAGTCGCAACATCACCACCATCGCCGAACTGGCCGACCAGACGTCGGTCCAGGCCCATCAATCCGCGGACCTGAGCAAGGAACTGACCCACACCGCGTCCACCCAATACGCACTGGTTGAACGCTTCAACCGCTGACGGCGGATATGCACGCGCCCATTCTCCACATGCCGCAGGCAGCTGGAGGATGGGCGCCTTCGGCCGACCTCGCCTCAACTCACCCCCAACTCCACCACCCCCGCATTCAACCGCACCGGCCATACCCGCAAGCGCTGCTGCGGTGCCTCCAGGCATTGGCCGTCCGCCAGACGGTAATGCTGTTTGTAGATCGGCGCAGCCACCACCAGATCGCCCTTGATACTGCCGACCAGCCCGCGGCCGATCACGTTCGCGCCGGATTCAGGGTCATGGTTGTCGATGGCGTAGAGGGTCTGGTCCGGCGCGTCCGGCAGGTAGAACAGCGCGACTTGTGCGCCGTCGTACCACACCACCACGCCGGAATTGTTCACCAGGTCGCTTTCGCTGCACACGCTTTTCCAGGTGGCAAGGTTACGCAAAGTGTTGGACTGGCTCATCAGGCAAGCTCCTCGATGACGGGAATCAGGTTGAGTTCGGCGGCCATGATCGGCCGGCGCTGGCCGCGTTCGTGGACAAAATGGATGTCCGGATCCGGGCGTTTGTCGTTGACGAAGGTGCGGAAGCGTTTGAGTTTTTCCGGGTCTTTGAGGGCGTTGGCCCATTCGCATTCGTACCGGTCGACCACCAGTTGCATTTGCGCTTCGAGTTCGGCGCCCAGGCCCAGGCTGTCGTCGAGGATCACGTCCTTGAGGAAATCCAGGCCGCCTTCCAGGCTTTCACGCCACACCGAGGTGCGTTGCAATTTGTCGGCCGTGCGGATGTAGAACATCAGGAAGCGGTCGATGTAGCGGATCAGCGTGGCGTCATCCAGGTCGGTCGCGAACAGCTCGGCGTGGCGTGGGCGCATGCCGCCGTTACCGGCGATGTAGAGGTTCCAGCCCTTCTCGGTGGCGATCACACCGACGTCTTTGCTTTGCGCTTCGGCGCATTCGCGGGTGCAGCCGGACACCGCGAACTTGAGCTTGTGCGGCGAACGCAGGCCCTTGTAGCGGTCCTCGATCAGCAGCGCCATTTTCACGCTGTCCTGCACGCCGTAGCGGCACCAGGTGCTGCCGACGCATGACTTCACCGTGCGCGTGGATTTGCCGTAGGCGTGCCCGGTTTCAAACCCGGCGTCGATCAGCTCGGCCCAGATGTCCGGCAGCTCATGCAGTTGCGCGCCAAACAGGTCGATACGCTGGCCGCCGGTGATCTTGGTGTAGAGCTGGTATTTCTGCGCGACCACACCGATGGCGATGAGTTTTTCTGCGGTGATTTCGCCGCCCGGAATACGCGGCACCACCGAATAGGTGCCGTTCTTCTGCATATTGGCCATGAACGTGTCGTTGGTGTCCTGCAACGGCACCAGCGAGGCGTCCATGATCGGTTGGTTCCAGCACGACGCCAGGATCGAGCCCACCGCCGGTTTGCATACATCGCAACCGGTGCGGCCACGGCCGTGCTTGGCCAGCAACTCTTCGAAGGTGATCACCCCTTCCACGCGTACCAGGGCATACAACTCCTGGCGGGTGTAGGCGAAGTGTTCGCACAGGCTCTTGTCGACGCTGACGCCACGGGCGACCAGTTCATGCTCGAACACCTGCTTGAGCAAACCGGCGCAGCCGCCGCAACCGGTGCAGGCCTTGGTCTGCGCCTTGAGCAGGCCGAGGTCGGCGCAACCGCTGTCGATGGCCGCGCAAATCGAACCTTTGGTGACGTTATGGCAGGAGCAGACGGTGGCCGACTCCGGCAACGCGCCAGGGCCGAGGCTCGGTGCGCCGGCGGACGACGGCAAGATCAGGCCGGCCGGTTCGGACGGCAACGCAATGCCGTTCTGCATGTACTGCAGCAAGGTGTCGTAGTAGCTGTTGTCGCCGACCAGCACCGCGCCGATCACCTGCTTGCCGCTGGCGTCCACCACCAGGCGCCGGTAGCTGGCGCTGGCCTCGTCGATGAACTGGTAGCTGCGCGCACCGGGGGTGTGTGCATGGGCGTCGCCGATGGAACCCACGTCCACCCCCAGCAGTTTGAGTTTGGTCGACATGTCCGCGCCGACAAAGGGCTCGGCGGTCTGCCCGCACAACAGGGCGGCCACCCCTCGGGCCATCTGGTAACCCGGCGCGACCAGGCCGAACAGGCTGCCGTTCCACGACGCACACTCGCCGATCGCGTAGATGTCCGGGTCGCTGCTCAGGCATTCATCGTTGATCACCACCCCGCCGCGCGGGCCGATCTCCAGGCCGGCCTGGCGGGCCAGTGCGTCCTGGGCGCGGATGCCGGCGGAGAACACGATCAGGTCGGTTTCCAGAAATTCGTCATTGGCAAAGTTCATGCGATAGCGGTACTGCTCGCCTGCGCTGATCGATTGAGTGGCGCGGGACAAATGCACGCCCACGCCCAGGCGCTCGATCTGCGCCTTGAGCGCCAGCCCGCCGAAGTCATCCAGTTGCACCGGCATCAAGCGCGGCGCGAACTCCACCACATGGGCTTCAAGGCCCAGGCTTTTCAGGGCGTTGGCGGCTTCCAGGCCGAGCAGGCCACCGCCGACCACCACGCCACGCCGCGCATTCGCGGCGGCGCCACGAATGGCATCGAGATCTTCAAGGGTACGGTAGACCAGCCGCGAATCGCCTTGCGCGCCGTCGATCGGCGGCACAAACGGGTAAGAGCCGGTTGCCAGGACCAATTTGTCATACGCCACGCTGCCTGTGGCGGTGATCACCTCACGGCGGGCGCGGTCGACTTCCAGTACCGGCGCCCCCAGGTGCAGGGTCACGCCCGGCGTCTGGTACAGCGAAGCGTGCGACAACGCCAGCGACTCGGCATCACGGCCAGTGAAGTATTCGGACAAATGCACGCGGTCATAGGCACGCATCGGCTCTTCGCTGAACACATGCAGGCGATAGTGCTCCAGGGCGCCGCGCTCGATCAGTTGCGCCACACAATGATGGCCGACCATGCCATTGCCGACGACGATCAGGGTTTTCAGCTGTTTCAGACTGGCGAGAGTGGAATTCATATCAAGCACCCGACAAAGCTCATCACGGTTTAAAAAGCAAAAAAAAACGCCTGAAACCTTGCGGTTCCAGGCGCCTTTGCCTGTTCTGATGCGGGGTCGACCCGGACGTCTTCGCCGGTTCTACCGCTGGTGCCCATGACCTGTATGGCCTGTCGATCGTCGTTGACCGAGGTGGGTTGGACAGAGTGCTTGCAGGCTCTGTGCCAACCAGCCGCCATGCCCGTCGCAAAGGCTGCAAACGGTGCTCAACCCTGCCAGACACCGCTGGTTGTGCCTCCAACTGGTGCGCTCCGGCGTCATAAAAGTGCATTTCTGCGCGTGACGGGCCCGCGCTGGGGGCAACCAGGCCCGTCACAGCGGCGTGTGAAAAACCTGGCGCGTGACTTGCTAGGAATACGCATACCAAGCAGTCAACGCAGACTGCCACTCACGACAAAGGCGCCGTGTAATCCCCGTTTCCAACGGAGGGTTGCAGGGCGTTTTTTTATGGGCGGCAGAAATGATCCGAGGGTTACCGATGGCAAACCAAAGTGTACGCAGCGTGTGTCCTTATTGTGGCGTGGGCTGCGGCATCGTCATGCAGGTCGAGCACAACCGCGTGGTCAAGGTGATCGGCGACAAGGCCCACCCCACCAACGCCGGCCGGCTCTGCACCAAAGGCACCACCTGCGGGCAAGCCATCGCCGAGTCCGGCCGCATGGAAAACGCCTACCTGCGCCAGGCGCGGGAGCATGACCCGGTGCGGATCGGCATGGACAAGGCCATCAGCGAGACCGCCGGCCGCTTGCGCGCCATCCTCGACCGCGATGGCCCGGACGCCCTGGCGTTCTATGTGTCCGGGCAGATGTCGCTGGAAGCCCAGTACCTGATCAACAAATTGGCCAAGGGCTTTGTGCGGACCGCGCATATCGAATCCAACTCACGCCTGTGCATGGCCAGCGCCGGCAGCGGCTACAAACTCTCCCTCGGTGCCGACGGGCCGCCCGGCTCGTATGAAGACTTCGACCGCGCCGACCTGTTCTTCGTGATCGGCGCCAACATGGCCGACTGTCACCCGATCCTGTTCCTGCGCATGATGGACCGGGTCAAGGCCGGCGCCAGACTGATCGTGGTCGACCCGCGGCGCAGCGCCACGGCCGACAAGGCCAACCTGTTCCTGCCGATCAAGCCGGGCACCGACCTGGCGCTGCTCAACGGTTTGCTGCACCTGCTGGTGAAAAACGGGCACACCGACCCGGACTTTATCGCCGCGTTCACCGAAGGCTGGGAGGCCATGCCCGGCTTTCTGGAAGACTACCCGCCGCAGCGGGTCGCCGAACTGACCGGCCTGGCCGAAGCCGACATCCGCCAAGCCGCCGACTGGATCGGCCAGGCCGCCGAGTGGATGAGCTGCTGGACCATGGGCCTCAACCAAAGCACCCACGGCACCTGGAACACCAACGCGCTGTGCAACCTGCACCTGGCCACCGGCGCGATCTGCCGCCCCGGCAGCGGGCCGTTCTCCCTGACCGGGCAACCCAACGCCATGGGCGGTCGTGAAATGGGCTACATGGGCCCCGGCCTGCCTGGGCAGCGCTCGGTGCTGGTCGACGCCGACCGCGCATTTATCGAAGCACTGTGGGATCTGCCCGCCGACAGCCTGCCGCGCCAGGCCGGCAGTGGCACCGTGGGCATGTTCGAACAAATGGCGGCCGGGCAGATCAAAGCCTGCTGGATCATCTGCACCAATCCGGTGGCCAGCGCGCCCAATCGCCAGACCGTGATCGAAGCGCTGCAAAGCGCCGAACTGGTGATCACCCAGGATGCGTTCCTCGATACCGAGACCAATCGCTACGCCGACATCCTCTTGCCCGGCGCGCTGTGGGCCGAAGCCGAAGGGGTGATGATCAACTCCGAGCGCAACCTGACCCTGATGCAAAAAGCCGTGGAGCCACCCGGCGAGTCGCTGGCCGACTGGCAGATCATCGCCAGGGTCGCGTGCGAAATGGGCTTCGCCGACGCCTTCACGTATGCGTCCGCCGCCGAGGTGTTCGACGAGATCAAGCGCGCCTGGAACCCCGCCACCGGCTACGACATTCGCGGCGCCAGCCATGCGCGCCTGCGCGAACGACCGCTGCAATGGCCGTGCGCGTCGATTGAGGCCGCAGAGCGCAACCCGATCCGCTACCTGAATAACGGCATCAACCAGCCCCTCAAGACCGACGCCGACGGCCACCAGCCGACGATCGTTTTCGCCACCGAACACGGCAAAGCCCGGTTTTTCCCGCGCCCGCACCTGTCCCCGGCGGAAATGCCCGATGAAGCGTTCCCGTTCGTGCTCAACACCGGCCGCCTGCAACACCAGTGGCACACCCTGACCAAGACCGGCAAGGTCGCCACGCTGAACAAACTCAACCCCGGCCCTTTCGTGGAAATCCACCCCGACGACGCCGCCAGCCTGGGCATCAAGCACAAAGACCCGGTCGAGGTGCGCTCACGACGCGGCCGCGCCGTGCTGCCCGCGGTGATCAGCGACCGTGTGCGGGCGGGCAACTGTTTTGCGCCGTTTCACTGGAACGATGTGTTCGGCGACAACCTGGCGATCAACGCCGTGACCCATGACGCGGTCGACCCGATTTCGCTGCAGCCCGAGTTCAAGTTCTGTGCGGTCGCCCTGCAACGGGTCGAGCTGATCGAGCACCAGTTCCTCGATGTATCGGCACCGGCCGCCCACCCCGTTTCCCCCTTAACAGAGGAACTCGCCATGTCGCGCCTCGACGCCTTCGCCGACCTGGTCGGCATCCGCAACCTGCCGTCGCCGTCATTGAGCGACAATGAGCGCACCTACCTCGCCGGTTTTCTCAGTGGCCTGCAATCCAGTGCTGCGCGCCAGGCCAGCGGTGTTCCGACGCTGCCGGCGAATGCGCCCGTGGCCAGGGACGCGCGGCTGTGGCTGGACGGCCTGTTGGGCGGTTTGTTCAGCCGCACCGAGGCCAGCGCCGTGGCACCGGCGCCCGCTGCCGACACCCCGGCCGTCACCTTGCTGTGGGCCTCGCAAACCGGTAACGCCGAAGCCTTGGCCGAGCGCTTTGCCCAACGCCTGCGCGCCGGCGGCATCGCGGTGGAACTGAGCGCAATGGCGGACTTCCCCGCGAGCAAACTGGCGCACACGCAGAACCTCGCGCTGATCAGCAGTACCTTCGGCGACGGCGACCCGCCGGACAACGGCGAAGGTTTCTGGCACAGCCTGACCCTGGCCGAAACCCGCCTGGAGTCGCTGCGCTTCGCGGTACTGGCGTTGGGCGATCCCAACTACGACCAGTTCTGCCAGCACGGCAAACAACTCGACCGGCGCCTGCTCGAATTGGGCGCCACGCGCCTGCTAGAGCGCGTCGACTGCGATACCGAATTCGAAGAGCGCGCCGATGCCTGGTTCACACAGTTCCTACACACCCTCAACCCGGCAACGCCCGTCGCGCTCGCCACGCCGAGCGGCAAACCCAAGCCTCATGCGTCACGGTTGCTGCTCAACCTGCACCTGAACCAGCAAAGCCCGCACAAGGAAACCCGCCAGTTCTCCCTGGACCTGGCGGACTCCGCGCTGACCTACGAAGCCGGCGACGCCCTGGGAGTGATGCCACGCAACTGCCCGGAACTGGTCAGCGAGCTGCTCGAGCTGACGCGCCTGGGTTCCAGTACCTGCGTAAACATCGACAGACTCGGCGACGTGCCGCTGCACCAGGCCCTGACCGAGCACTTTGAAATTGCCCGGCCCAACAGCGAGACCCTGGCCTTCATTGCCGCACGCAGCGCCAAGCCAGGCCTGAAACACCTGCTCGAACCTGAGCGCAAAGCCGAACTGCAAGACTGGCTGTGGGGCCGGCAACTGGCGGACGTGCTGCACGAATACCCCATCGACTGCTCGGCGGACGAACTGCTCGGCACGCTCAAGCGCCTGCAACCGCGCTTGTATTCGATCGCGTCCAGCGCCAAGGCGTACCCGCGTGAAGTCCACCTCACCGTGGCGGCTGTGCGCTACGGCAAGCGCAAGGGGGTGTCGTCCACCTTCCTCGCCGACCGTGCCGGCAACGGCGAAGTGCCGGTGTTCGTGCAGCCCTCCAAGCACTTCCGGCTTCCCGCCGACGGCGATGTGCCGATCATCATGATCGGTCCCGGCACCGGTGTGGCGCCCTTCCGCGCGTTTTTGCAGGAACGTCGGGCCCTGGGGCATCAGGGCCGCAACTGGCTGTTTTTCGGTGAGCAACATGCGGCGAGCGATTTTTACTACCAGGATGAACTGCAGGGCATGCAGCGCGACGGTTTGCTCAGCCACCTGAGCCTGGCGTTTTCCCGCGACCAGGCGCAGAAGATCTACGTGCAGGATCGCATCCGCGAACACGGCGCCGAGCTGTGGCGCTGGCTGCAGGAAGGTGCGCAGTTGTATATCTGTGGGGATGCCAGCCACATGGCCAAGGATGTCGACCAGGCCCTGCGCCAGGTTGCCCATCGCCACGGCGGGCTGGGCGTCGAGAGCGCCGTCGATTACTGGCGGCGGATGAGTGAGCAGAAGCGTTACTTGCGCGATGTCTACTGAGCCGTGACAGAACGGTCACGCCGCGTCAGTGTCGGCGTGACCGATGACCTCAGCGCTGAAATCCCGCGTGTAGAACGCCAATATTGCCACCTGGGTGGCGGGAGCGGCTTCGCTCCAGTCAGCCCTCATCCTGCAGTTGCGCCTCAAGCCAGGCCAACAGCGCCGTCACCTCGGGGCGGCTCTCGCCTCCCTGCTGCCGGTACACCGAGAGCGCCTGCGGTAAATGCACGCTCTCGACACACGGCCTTACCAGCACCCCGCTTTCAATCAGCCGGCTCGCGGTGCGCCGCCAGCCCATGGCGATCCCATGCCCTTCGACAGCGGCCTGGAGCATCAGCGGGTAGCTGTCGAACGTGGCGCTGCGCGCGTCGCTGGCCAGCGTCTGACCGAACACCTGCAACCAGCTGTCCCACTCCATCAAATGGGGCGGCTCGGAGCTGTGGTGCAAAAACGTACAGGGCTGCAGCTCGCTGAGGTGCAGCGGTTGCTCCGCACTCAGGTAGGCCGGGCTGCATACCGGGAACACCTCATCGGAGGCAGTGAACATCAGCGGATGCGAACCGCTGGCGCGCCGCGTGCTTTGCAGGGCCACGTCGAAGTGATCGTTGTATTCGGTGAGTGGCCGGGTGGACGTCACCACTTGGATTTCGATGGCCGGGTATTGCTGGTGGAAGCTCGACAGCCGCGGCATCAGCCAATAAAACGCTTCGCACAACTGACAGAGCAGGACCACACGGTTGCGCCGGGGCGACGCGCGCAGCGTGGCGGCGCCCTCGCTGATGCGGTGCAGTGCCTGGCTGACCACCCGCGCCAGTTCATGCCCCTCTTGCGTGAGAAACACCGCGCGATTGCGCCGACAGAACAGCTTCACCCCCAGGTTGCCCTCAAGCCCGCGAATCTGCCGACTGACGGCGGCTTGGGTGATGTGCAGTTCATCGGCGGCCTTGGAGAAACTCTCCAGACGCGCCGCCGCCTCGAAGGGCAGCAAGCTGGCGAGCGGCGGTAAGGTCTTGCCGAGTGTATTCATAATCTGAAGTTATGCATCCAGGACCGAGAACTCGTTTGTAGCACAGCCCCACGGTTATGCACCATGACCCACCACCTCATGGAAAACCCTGATGACTTCCAGTCACACCTCACTGTTCGCCGGTGTCGTCCTGGCGCTCATTGCGACCCTCGGCTGGGCGCTGAACTTCATTGCGCCCTATGTCACCGGCGACTACAGCCTTTACGACCTGATGGCCGTGCGGTTTTTGATCGTCGGTGGGCTGGGTGTCGTCGGGGTACTGCTGTGCCGCGGCCAACTGCGGCGGCTCCGGCCAGGCCAGCTCTGGCTCGCCGCAGCGCTGGGCGCATTGGGTTGCCTCGGTTACGGCCTGTGCATTGCCGCTGGCGTGATGTTTGGCGGCCCGGTGCTGACGCCCGCGTTTGTCGGCATGGTGCCGGTGTTGCTCGCATTGATCGGCAACACCCGGCACAAGACCGTTCAGTGGCGGCGCCTGGTGTTGCCCTTGGCGTGCCTCACGCTGGGCCTCGTGCTGTCGAATATCGGCAGCCTCCATCAGCCCTCAGTGGGCAACCGCTCGTGGTTGGCAGGCGTGTTGTTCTCACTGAGCGCGGTCGCCTTATGGTTAGGGTTCAGCGTGATCAACCAAAAACAGCTGGCAAACCTTCCAGCGCAAGTCACCGGCCTCTGGACCGCGCTGATGCTGGTCGGTGCCGGTGGCACGACCCTATGCCTGTTACCGGTCATGTATACCCTTGGCCTGCTCGAACTGCCGAGCCTGGGATTCGGCTTTGCCCATGCCGGGCCGCTGTATGCCTGGAGCCTGACCATCGCGGTGATGTCCACCGTGGTCGGCGCCTGGGCCTGGAATGCCGCGACCCGACGCCTACCCATGGTGCTCAGCGGCCAATTGATTGCGCTTGAATCACTGTTCGCCACCCTGTTGGGCCTGGGGTTTCACGGGCGCTGGCCGTCGCTGATGGAAACCGCCGGCCTCGCTGCGGTGCTGAGCGGTGTGGTCATGGCCATTCGTATCATCCTGACGGAAGGTGCATCGACGACCCGCACGCGGGGCATCTGGTGCAGAAAGACGCGCAAGCCATCGTTGCCGCGCTGATGACGGTGTTGCTCGACGGGATTAAGCCCATTGACATGATTGCCTAAGGCAACAATATAATTGCCCAAGGCAACCATCAGAGCGCACATCATGTCCACTCCCCTGCTTGTGCAGCGCGCCGGTATCGTGCGCGGCTTCAACCGTTTCTATACGCACCAGATCGGCGTGCTGCAGGAACACCTGCTGCAAAGCGACTTCTCCCTCACCGAAATCCGGGTGATGTACGAACTGTCCTCGCGTGGCGACCTGACCAGCGCCGACTTGTGTCAGATGCTCAGTCTCGACGCGGGTTATTTGAGCCGGTTGATCAGCGGGCTAGAGAAGAAGGGCTTGATCCAGAAAGTCCGTTCGATCACCGATGCGCGCGCGGTGCAACTGCACCTCAGCGACCTCGGCCGGTCAGTCCTGGCTCCGCTGGAAGAGAAAACCCAGCAAGAAGTCATGGCCTTATTGAGTGCCTTGCCCGAGCCGCAACAACAGCAATTGACCGCAGCCATGCAGCGCATTCAGACGTTGCTGCAAGGCAGCGCGCCGAGCTACGTATTGCGTGACCCACAACCCGGCGATATGGGCCTGGTGGTGCAGCAGCAATCGGCACTGTATGCGCGAGAATACCAATGGAATTGGGAGTTCGAAGCGTTGGTGGCGGAGATTGTCGCCAAGTACCTGCGCGAGTTCGACCCGACCCGTGAGCGCTGCTGGATCGCGGAGAAAGACGGCGCGGTGGTGGGCTCAGTGTTCGTCGTGCGCCATGACGACAGCACCGCTAAGTTGCGCATGCTCTACGTCGACGCGAGTGCGCGGGGCCTGGGCATCGGCCAGCGCCTGGTGGACGAATGCCTGCGCTTTGCCCGACATGCCGGGTACACGCGCATGATGCTGTGGACCATGAGCGCCCTCACCGACGCACGCAGGCTCTACCAGAAAGCCGGTTTTGAGCTGGTTGAAGAAGAGCCCACCCTCAGTTTCGGCAAGCCATTGGTCAGCCAGACCTGGGCGCGTGCGTTGTGATGCGGGGCTGGCACGACTCAAGCCCCGCCCGGTTTACAGGTCGGTGATTTCCTTGTGGCGCGGCACGAGCGTCTTCATCACGCTCCAGGCCACCAGGTACGCCAGCGCACAGATCGCGAACATGATCATGTAGCCGGTGTGGATATCGCCGATGGACTTGTAATAATCGAACACCCAGCCGCCGACCTTGGTCATCACCACCCCGCCCAGGCCACCGGCCATGCCGCCGATACCGACCACCGAGGCCACGGTTTTCTGCGGGAACATGTCGGACACGGTGGTGAAGATATTGCACGACCACGCCTGGTGCGCCGACGCTCCCACGCCGATCAGCAACACCGGCACCCAGAAGCTGATGTAGCCCAACGGTTGCGCCAGCAGCACCACCAGCGGGAACAGCGCGATGACCAACATGGCTTTCATGCGGCCGTCGTAGGGCGCATCACCACGGGCCATGAAGTAGCTGGGGAACCAGCCGCCGCCGATGCTGCCGACCATGGTCATGCTGTACAGCACCGCCAGCGGCATGACGATATCGGCGCCTTTCATGCCGTACTGCGCCGACAGGTAAGTCGGCAGCCAGAACAGGAAAAACCACCACACGCCGTCAGTCATGAACTTGCCGAAGGCAAAGGCCCAGGTCTGGCGATAGGTCAGCAGTTTGAACCATGAGACTTTTTGCGACGCCGCGCCTGCAGCCTGCGCGGTGAACGGCTGGACCGTCTGATCGCTGCGGATGTAGGCCAGTTCCTCGGCCGACAGGCGTTTTTGCTGATCGGGCTTTTCATACAGCGCGGCCCACACCGCGACCCAGATGAAGCCGAGCATGCCGATGATCATGAACGCCGCTTCCCAGCCCCACACCCCGGCGATCAGCGGCACACAGATCGGCGCCAGGATCGCGCCGACGTTGGCGCCCGAATTGAAAATGCCGGTGGCCAGCGAGCGTTCTTTCTTGGGGAAATACTCGGCGGTGGCCTTGATCGCAATCGGGAAGTTGCCCGCCTCGCCGATCGCCAGTACCGCACGGGACAGCATAAAGCCCGCGATCGACACCGGAATCACCGCCAGGCCAATCGCGCCGCTCACGGCCGCGATCCCCTCACCCATCGGCACCGCGAACGCATGCATGATGGCGCCGGTGGACCAGATGCCGATTGCCACGACATAGGCCGCCTTGGTGCCGATCTTGTCGACAAACCGCCCGGCGAACAGCATGGAAATCGCATAGACAAACTGGAACACCGCCGCAATGTTCGCGTAATCGGTGTTGCTCCAGCCAAATTGCGTGGACAAATGTGGCGCCAACAGGCTGAGCACCTGGCGGTCGAGGTAGTTGACGGTGGTGGCGAAGAACAGCATCGCGCAGATGGTCCAGCGATAGTTGCCTACCGCTTGGCCCACGCGATGGGCGTTGATGGGCTCATTCAAGTTCATGGCATCACTTTTTATTTTTGTTAGATAAGACATATGTAACGTCATATGTCGTCGTACAACTGCGACTTTTATAGCGGGCGCCCTCTGCGCTGTCAATCTGAAAGATTACCGTTTATCTGGGGGTTATGCGGATACAGCGCTGGCCATGAAAACCCTAGTTGTAGGATGACATGCCAAATCGCCAAGTTCGGCGCCTCACCGGGGACATCGTCGAGCACGCCACATTCCCTATGTGAGAGGGGGCGCAAAAACACGTTCAGGAAGTGGCTGTCTCGTAAAGGCGAATCTTCCGACATTAATCACCGAGACCAAATCTTTACTCTTCGGGCTTTCGCGCCTAGGAGTAAAAGGAATGGCTTCCAGCGTATTACCGAGCGTTTTCTTCGACCATCGTCGGCACACGCTCACTGTTTGCGATGTTGACGAGTCGCTCGACGTCCTGGCCTTCGAGGGCACAGAAGGCCTGAGCCAACCATTCAACTATGCTGTGGAATTCACCAGCACCGATGGCGACATTGCCGCTGAAAAGGTGCTCGGCCAAAACGCCTGCTTCAGTCTGTACGGGGCGCCGCAGCCTCCGCCCTTTCGCGGCCTGAGCGTGCCCTCGAGCGAACCGCTGCGTGTCTTGCACGGTGTGGTCACCGGCTTCAAACGCCTGTCCGGCTCCGTTGATGAAGCCCGCTACGAAATCACTCTGCAACCGCGCCTGGCCCTGCTTGGGCGTGGCCGCCAGTTCCGCATTTATCAACACCAATCTGTCCCGCAGATCGTCGAAAGCATCCTGCGCAGCCGCCACGACTTTGAAGGCCAGGACTTCCTCTTCAAGCTGGTGCGCGAATACCCCAGGCGCGAGCAGGTCATGCAATATGGCGAAAGCGACCTGGCCTTTATCTCGCGCTTGTTGGCCGATGTGGGCATCTGGTATCGCTTCACCCACGATGAGCGGTTGAACATCGACGTGGTGGAATTTCACGACGACCAGCGTCATTACACGTTCGATGTCGAGCTGGCCTACCGTCCGCAATCCGGGCTCAGCAGCGGCGGAAAAGACAGCACGTGGGGCCTGCAATCGAGCCACCACGTGGTGGAAAAACGCGTCAACATCCGCACCTACCATCACCGCGTGGCCAACGCTCACCTGAATGGCGAGATCGACCAAACGCGTGGCGCCAGCGGTACCTACGGCGAGGCTTATCACTACGCCGAAGCGTACACGGGGATAGGCGACCGATACGCCCATGACGAAGACCTGCAAAGCGAAAGTGGCTACTTCTATGCTCGCCTGCGTCACGAGCGTTACCTCAACGGCCAGACCCGACTCAGCGGCGTCAGCAGTAGCGCCGCCCTGACGCCCGGCCAGGTCCTGAACATCTCCGGCGGCGCGCCGCAGGCCTTTGCTCCCGGCGCGGTGATCACGCAACTGACCACCCACGCCGCCCGTGATCGCAGTTTTGAAATCAACTTTGAAGCCATTCCCTACTCGGAAACCGTGTGCTTTCGCCCAGCACTGCCGCCAAAACCTCGGATCGCCGGCACCGTCCCGGCCCGCGTCACCAGCCCGCAGGAGCACGACCCCTACGGCCACATCGACATCGAAGGCCGCTACAAGGTCAATTTCCTGTTCGACCGCGACACCTGGAAACCCGGCGAAGAAAGCCTCTGGCTGCGCCTGGCCAGGCCCTACGCCGGCGACACCCACGGCTTGCACCTGCCGCTGATCCCCGGCACCGAGGTGGCGATCGCCTTTGAACAAGGCGACCCCGACCGGCCCTACATCGCCCATGCACTGCACGACAGCCAGCATCCTGACCATGTGACCTTGCGCAACTACAAACGCAACGTCTTGCGCACCCCCGCCAATAACAAATTGCGCATGGACGACACGCGGGGGCAAGAACACGTGAAGCTCAGTACTGAGCACAGTGGTAAGAGCCAGCTCAACCTGGGGCATTTGGTTGATGCCAAGCGCCAACCGCGAGGCCAGGGCGCGGAGTTGCGGACTGATGGGCATGCCGCCATTCGTGCCGGCAGTGGGATCTTGATCAGTGCCGACACACAACCCAAGGCTCAGGGACACATGCTGGAAATGAGCGCCGCGCTGGGTCGGTTGCAACAGGCGAGTGACCAGTTGGAAGGATTATCGACCGATGCCCAGGCCGCCAACGCAGATCCAGCGGATGTGCAAGCGCAACTGAAATTGATGCGAGACCAGCTCGATCAACTCAAGGCCTCGGTCGTATTGCTCAGCGCCCCCCAAGGCGTTGCCGTCACCAGCGGCCAGCACCTGCAATTGGCCGCTCAGGACAACCTGATGATCAACGCCGGAGCCGAGGCGGATATCAGTGTGGTCAAACGACTGTTTATAGGCGTGGGCCAAGGATTGAGCCTGTTTGTACGCGAGTTGGGCATCAAATTGATCGCCAACCAGGGGCCGGTGAGTGTCCAGGCACAGAACGACACACTGGAACTGATGGCCCGGCATGGTCTGGAGATCACCAGCTCCGAAGATGAAATCCGCATCGTTGCGAAAAAGAAAATCACCCTGAATGCCGGCGGCAGCTACATCACCCTCGATGCGAGCAGCATCGAGTCAGGGACCCTGGGCGACTACCTGATCAAATCGGCGTACTTCGAAGCCCTCGGTCCAGCCAGCCAGAAAGCCGCAGGTCCGGAGTACCCACAAAGCCTGTTCAAACAAGCACTGCGGTTCAACGTGCCGCAAACCCCCAATGCCCCTGATCAAGGCTGGGCAGGCATGCCCTACACGCTCTACGCCGATGGTGCAGTGCTCAATCACGGCGTATTGGACAAGTCCGGGCAAGTGTCGATCGACCACGCGGTCGTGACGCAGCAGTACCGAATGGTGTTGGCCAACGGGGTGAGCTACCAGATCCCGGTGCCTACTGACTATCGCAATGCCGAACAAGCACACCTGGCCAATGGCGGCATGCACAACCACCTCTCGCGAGCCGACACCGAGGTGAGCCAACCCACATCGCACACGGATCACCGTGCCCTGTATGCCGCCGTGATCAATGACCAGGAAGGGAAAACTTCATGACTGAACCCGATATCGTCGCCCCCGTCGCCCTGCAACACACACAGCAGGTGACCTGCTCCGCGCCCTGGTACGTGCCGAACACCGAGTACCCTCCTGCGAAAGCCACCTATAAGCCGCTGATCAACGGTGAAGAAGCCTTCGAGGCCGTGCATCTGGCTATCGCCCAAGCCACTAAAACCATCGACATCATCTGCTGGGGGTTTCAACCGTCGATGTACTTTATCCGCGATGGCAGTGCCCCAAGCATTGGCGAACTGCTGATGACCAAAGCCGGGAAAGGGATCGAGGTTCGGGTGCTCGGTTGGGAGATGCCGTTCAATGCTGCGGGCGCAGGGGGCGAGGCCAACCTTCCCGGTAAAGGACCGCTTCGTATCAAGGATCGGGCGATGCAGAGCTCCACCGCTGACCAATATACCGAAGATCGGAAATGGTTTTCCCGATGTGCATTCGCCGATCACTTAGCGCCCGCGATCCGAGTGGCTCGTAATGTGCCGGTGTTTGTCGGCCGCGGTTTCAGCATGTATGAACGGGCTGAAATTGCCTATCAGGCCAAATACAAAAGCCTCGACCCACAGCTCAGCCTCAGCACGTTGGGCGTGCTGGCCAGCACTGCGACCCACCATCAGAAGACCGTCCTGATCGACTATGAACAGACAGACCGCGCCGTTGGTTTTGTCATGGGCCACAACATGCTTGACGAGTACTGGGACACCGACAAGCACTCAGCACTGAACCGCACCGAGGGCAGCAAGCCTGCACCCAATCGCGGGCCGCGTGGCAACACACCACGCCAGGATATTTCCAGCCAGATCAGCGGGCCGATTCTGGAGCACCTGCACCATAACTTCGCCACCGCCTGGCGCAAGGAAACCGGCGAAGACCTGCTCGCATCGCGCAAAGCGATGGCGGTGGCCCCCCAACTGCAATGCGCCCCCGGCGTCACCCGCCAGCTGGCCCAAATCGTGCGTACCCAGGCACAAGACGGCAAGCGCGATATCGAAAAGATCTACCTGAAGGCGGTCAACAACGCGACCCAATTCATCTACATCGAGAACCAGTACTTTCGCTGGCCGCCATTGGCCGAGGCCATCAAAGCGGCGGCCGAAGTCCAAACCGGCGCTGGGCGTGATCCGGGCCTGCATGGAAATTTACACCTGTTTGTAATCACCAATGCCAGCCCAGACGGCGTGGGGCCGGGGAGCTTGAACACCCAGCGCATGCTCGAAAGCCTCGGACGCGGCGATACCATTCCTGAAATCACCAAGTTGCAGCGCATTGAACAGGCCAAAGCCCAAGCCAACGCGCAGACGCCGACCTTGGCTGAACTGCTTGAGCGACAAGCCTTGCTCACGTTGACCAGCCTGACCGACGCACTGGGGGGTGGCGAGATAAGCGATAAGGCCCGTGAAGCCCAGCGGGACGCCGCCAGAAACAATGCGTCTCGACAGACAGCTCTCAAAGCCCAGATCGCGGCGATTGAGCAAAGCACGCTTGAACCAGAGTCGCGCCCAGGCCTGAAAATCCACGTGTGCTCACTGGTCGCGCCTGATTCGCCGGCGGGGCAGCAGTGGATGCCGGTGTACATCCATTCCAAGCTGATGATCGTCAATGACGTGTTCACCACCCACGGCTCGGCGAATATCAACACGCGCAGCATGCAGGTGGATAGCGAGCTGAACATTGCGCATGAGTGGATGAGTGTGACGCGGGCGTTGCGGCGGCGGTTGTGGGATCTGCATACGGATGGGAGGGGGGCGCAGGATGATGTCGCGAAAGCATTCGATGCTTGGCAGGAGATCATCGATAAGAACAAGGATCGTCAATCCAAAAATTTGGCACCCATCACTCCGCTCGTCGAGTTTTATTACGGCGAAAAGTCCCTGACGGACCTCGACTAATGCACCGGGCCTTGTTGTTGACAAGCCTGCTGCTGGCCGCCTGCGATAACGGCAGCGTCCCTCCTCACTCATCCAAGGACACTTCTGTGAACCCGCTGACCGAGATCAAAAACAAGCTGGAGTTTACCTGCGTACATGAACAGATCCCTGCGCCGTCCGTCGAAACCGATGAGCTGTTCCAGTACGCTCGTTGGCTACAGAAAAACAACCTGCTGAAGCAGGACAAGACGGCCGATATTGAGATCGAGCGACTGTATCGCATCGCCACTGAGAATGGTCATCACAAAGCCAACATCAACCTGCAAAACGGCGCCATACGCGGCCACTTCGTGCTCAGTGGCGCCGAACACCTGCGCCTGAGCCAGCAACTGATCGACGCGAAGGTGGCGACGGGGTACTACTTTATCGGCCTCTTTCTGAAAAACGGCTCGGCTGGGCTGAAGCAGGATACGG
Organism: Pseudomonas sp. K8; assembly: GCF_014889455.1. Taxonomy (NCBI): domain Bacteria; kingdom Pseudomonadati; phylum Pseudomonadota; class Gammaproteobacteria; order Pseudomonadales; family Pseudomonadaceae; genus Pseudomonas; species Pseudomonas sp. K8. Next base: position 3,514 of record NZ_VJWO01000025.1, on the reverse strand, counting down.
CCATGTCATTGCGTTACTTTCGTAAGGCCGCCGATCAGGGCAGCGCGCAAGCCCAGTACGAAGTGGGGGACATACTGGCGCCAATCAACATTGCTCCGAACATCGCCCGGCAGATGCGCCGATGCTCGGCCGAACAGGGCCATGGTAAGGCCGCCAGGGCGCTAGGAGTTGACCTGTCGACAGATGGACACTATCAGGAGGCCCTTGAGGCATTTCAACTTGGGTTAATTGCAGGTGACAGCACCTCCGCGTCCTTTCTGAGTAAAGGCTTTCTCGGCCCCAAGTCGGATGATCGTTTGTACTACCTCGGCCAGCAGGAGGACCTTGAGCGCGCCGAACGCTATGAAAAAATCTGGCGAATTCTCGCAAACTACTCCTATGCTGCCCCCAAAGTCCCCGAAATCAACGACATCCTCCCCTTACCTCCCGCCAAACTCCCCACCTGGGACGGCAAACTGCAATGGCTAGAAGCACGCCTGGCTAATGTCCTGCCAGAAAAGCCCAGCGAAGCACTGATCCAGCAGTTGGCCAAAGCCAAACTCCTTGAACCTGCAACCGGCAGACCCACGCCCGACTCCCCCGCGTTCATCAAGGCCAGCTACCCCGAACCGACCTGTTCCAGCGGCCAGGCCTGCCCCCAGACTGGCTATTGGCGGGCATTCAGCCTGAGTCGCGATGTTTACGCGCGGTTCAACGATGGCGTGATCCGCCGTTTCGAGAAGAACGAGATCATGCCCACCCTGCAGGTTGAGAGTCACAAGCCACGGCTTTTGCTGCCCGACATCATCACAGTCAATGAGGAAAGCATCGAATGGCGGCTGTTGGGGTGAGGCATCTTTCGCGTCGGCGACAAGACAACCGGCGGCGGTACGGCTCTATCGGTCGCGTCGACATTATTAGTGTGGAAAGATCGTGAAGGACCTTGACTGATGTGCAGACTCCTATTGCTGACAAGCCTGCTGCTGGCTGCCTGCGATAACGGCAGCGCCCCTACTCACCCAACTCAGGACCCTGCCGTGAACCCACTGACCGAGATTAAAGCCAAGCTGGCCTTTACCTGTGTACACGAGCAAATTCCTTCGCCGTCCGCCGAGGCCGATGAGCTGTTCCAATACGCTCGCTGGCTCCAGAAAAACAACCTGCTCAAGCAGGATAAGGCGGTCGATCTGGAGATCGAACGGCTGTACCGTATTGCGTCCGAGAATGGCCATTACAAAGCCAACATCAACCTGCAAAACGGCACCATGCGCGGCCACTTCACGCTCAGTGGCGCCGAACACCTGCGCCTGAGTCAGCAATTGATCGACGTGAACGTGGCAACGGGATATTACTTTATCGGCGTTTTCCTGAAGAACGGTTCTGCCGGACTGAAGCAGGATACGGCTATGTCATTGCGCTATTTTCGCAAGGCGGCCGATCAGGGCAGTGCCCAAGCTCAGTACGCTGTAGGGGATATACTGGCGCCGATTGACATCGCGCCTGATGTTGCCCGGCAGATGCGCCGCTGTGCGGCTGAACAGGGTAATGGCGATGCAGCTATTGCTTTGGGTGTCGATCTTAAAAACGAGAGTCGGTACCAGGAAGCGCTTGAGGTCTTCCAGATGGGCGTTGTAGCTGGTCACGAGAGCGCTGCTGGTAGGTTGGAAGAAGCCTTTCGCGGTCATCCTCCCTCCGATAGGTTGTACTACCTCGGTCAACAGGAAGACCTCGAACGCGCTAAACGCTATGAAAAAATCTGGAGCCTGCTAGCGGACTACTCCTACGCCAACCCCAAAGTCCCCGAAATCAACGACATCCTCCCCTTACCTCCCGCCAAACTCCCCGCCTGGGACGGCAAACTGCAATGGCTGGAAGCACGCCTGGCCAACGTCCCGCCAGAAAAGCCCAGCGAAGCACTGATCCAGCAATTGGCCAAAGCCAAACTTCTTGAACCGACAACCGGCAGACCCACGCCCGCCTCTCCCGCGGCTGTTGGGATGAGGTTCCATGCCTCGAATCAACTAAGAGCACCCGCCCACACTTGAGCCGGGTACCGGGAGAATGGGCGCGCCGCGCCTCAAACGCTCATTTTCTGCGTAAGGCTGCCGATAGCCTGTCATCACCCTGACAAGCGGCGACGCCCTGCGGGAATCAATGCCAAATACCTTCGCCCCGATCATTCGTAACCTTTCCCAACGCACCAGCCTGTCGATGGCGCGCACGTCGTTGTTCCAGTGCGTGGCGCTGCTCGCCTGTGTGTTTGCGGCGGCCAGCTATTCGCTGGTGTACCTCGCCCAGGAACTGAACCGATTCGAAGACAGCGAAAGCGCCTTCTACACGCGCAAGGCGGTGCAGTCCCTGGAAAAATCCCAGCGCCTGACCGTCAAGGATTACGCGTTCTGGGGCGATGCCTACAAACACCTGCACGTTTCCGTGGACACGGATTGGGCCTATACCCGCGAAAACGTCGGGCCCACGCTGTTTCATGATTTCGGTTTCCAAGGCGTGTTTGTCGTCGACGACCTGGATCGCACGGTATACGCGTTGGTCGAGGGCAAGCTGCAACCGATTGAGCTGACCGAATGGCTCGACCAGCCCGTCGCGGCGCTACTCGAACAAGCGCGCGCAGGCGCCGCGACGGACACACCGGTCACGACGTTCATTAACGTGCGCGGCAACCCCACGCTGGTGGCGGCAGCGGCAATAACGCCCGGCACTGACCCCAGCGTGATCGCCGATGACCGGAAAGCCTCGGTATTGCTTTTCATCAACATCCTAGACAGCGCCAAGCTGACCGAAATCGGCAACGATTTTGGCGTCGATCACCTGCACATCGCCACACCCGATGAAATCGGCGAGACCTTGCTGTTTGCCCTCGGTGAGAACGGTGCCGCCGGCAGCCTGCACTGGCACCCCGAGCGGCCCGGTATGCGTTTGGTGGCTGTCGGTTTGCCGCTGCTGGGCCTGGCGGCGTTGCTGGTGTGCCTGATGACCTGGCTGATTGTGCGCCGCACCACGGCGGACGCCCAGGCCCTCGACAACAGCCACACCTCGCTGCAAGACAGTCAAAACGCGCTGGCCACCAGCGAAGCACGCTTTCGCGATGTGGTGGAAGCCAGTTCGGACTGGGTCTGGGAAATCGACGGCGAGTGGCGTTTCACCTACCTGTCGGAGCGCTTCGAAAGCGTCACCGGCCTGGACCGCCAGGCCTGGATCGGCGCCACGCTGTACGACCTGTTGGACACCGATGCCGGCGCCCTTTCTCAGTGGCTGACCACGCCCGGGCGGCTCGCGGATATCAGCCTGCAGTGTCGCTACGTCGACGCCCGGGGACGGGAGCGCACCACCCGGCTGTCGGCGCGCGAGATGCCCTGCGGTGGGTTTCGCGGCACGGCCACCGACGTCACCGAAGAAGTCGAGGCGCGTCGCCGCATCGAGTTCCTGTCCCAGCACGACGCCCTCACCGGGCTGCCCAATCGCACGCGCCTGCAAGCGTTTCTGGACGGTAAACTCAAAGCCTTGCCCACCCTCACCC